>DATDOP010000049.1:0-3311 GCA_035293185.1 Dehalococcoidia bacterium
AATGCGAGGGATCGCACCAGTCTCAGGGATGAGAGCTGAGCCGGGTGGCAACGATCCGACATCCGCTTTCCTGGTCGCCAGGGTGTCGATGAGTCAAATGGCGAAACCGACCGGCAAAGCTCTCAATCAGACCCTATCTCCCTCCACCCCAACGTCCTGGTCTTTGTACTGCAGCTCGTATAGCCGCGCGTACGTGCCGCCTTGCGCCAGCAGCTCCGCGTGCGTCCCCTCTTCCACCACCTGTCCCGCCGCCAGCACCAGGATCCGGCTCACGTGACGGATCGTGTTCAGCCGGTGCGCGATGATGATCGAAGTGCGCCCCGACATCACCTCGCGCATGCTCTTCTGCAGCGCTGCCTCCGTCTCCGGGTCGATGCTCGCCGTCGCTTCGTCCATCACCAGCACGATCTTCGGGTCGAACGCCGCCACGCGCGCCAGCGCGATCAGCTGCTTCTGTCCCGTCGACAGGTTGGCGCCGCGCTCGGCCAGGTGGCTCTCGTAGCCCTGCGGCATGCGCTCGATGAACGCGTCCGCGCCCACCTGCCGCGCCGCCGCCCGCACCTGCTCCTCGGAGATCGACTTGTCGCGCAGGCGGATGTTCTCCAGCACGCTGTCCGTGAAGATGAATGGGTCCTGCAGCACCATGCCCACCTGCCGCCGCAGCTCGCGCTGCCGCAGCGTGCGCACCGGCTGCCCGTCGACCACGATCTCGCCGCGCTGCACGTCGTAGAAGCGGTTCAGCAGGTTCATCATCGTCGACTTGCCCGCGCCCGTCGCCCCGACGATCGCCACTGCCTCCCCCGGCTCGATTTCGAACGAGACGTCCTTCAGCACCCAGTTGTCCTCGTCATACGCGAACCAGACGTTGCGAAACTCCACGCGCCCCTCGATGCGTCCCAGCGGCTGCGCGGACTCGTCATCGATGATCTCCTCCGGCTCGTCCAGCACGCTGAAGATGCGCTCGCAGGACGCCATCGCCTGCTGCATGTTCGTCGTGCGCTCAGAGAGGTCGCGCACCGGCCAGTAGAAGCGCTGCATGTACTGCAGAAACGCGATCAGCGTCCCCAGCGTCAGCGCCCCGTCGATTGCCCGGCCGCCGCCGTACCAGATGATCGCCGCCGTGGTGATCGCGTTGAACGCCACCACGCTTGGCTCGAAGGCTGCGTAGTAGAACACGGTGCGCAGATTGGCCTGCAGCAGCCCCCGGTTGCGCTCGTCGAAGCGCCGCGTGTTGCGCGCCTGGCGGTTGAACAGCTGCACCACTGCCATGCCCGTGATGTTCTCGTTCAGGAACGCGTTGACCCGCGCCAGCCACGCCCGCTGGCTGCGGAAGCAATCGCGCAGCGCCAGCGCGAACCGGCTCACGAAGAACACCAGCCCCGGCACGAAGATCATCATCGCGATCGCCAGCCGCCAATCGAGGTAGAACAACGCCGCGACGATCGTGATCAGCAGCAGCACGCTGTACAGCGCCTCTACCACGCCCTGCGACAGCACCTCCTCGATCGTCGAGACGTCGTTGGTCAGGCGCGTGACCAGCCGCCCCACCGGGTTACGGTCGAAGTAGGCAATCGACATCTTCTCGACGTGCGTGAACAGCTGCAGGCGCAGGTCCATCATCACGCGCTGTCCCACGTACGTGATCAGCACGGCCTGCAGGAAGAACAGCACGAAAACGCCGAGCAACGTCCCGCAGTAAGCCAGCACCAGCCAGCCCAGCCCGTCCGCCTCGCCGGCCTGGATGTAGTCGTCGACCACCTTGCGCACGATCAGCGGCCCCGCGCTCTGCAGCACCGCCGCCGCGACCACGATCAGCAGGACCAGCGTCAGCAGCAACCGGTAGGGACGCAGGTACGTCACCATGCGCTTCAGCACGCGGCCCGTGTAGCCGGAGGCCAGGTCGTTGTCGTCTTCTTCCCAGTGGCCCAGCGTCAACCCGCGCCGCCTTCCCCCACCTGCTCCGCCAGCAGCTGTCGCCGGTACAGGCGCGCGTAAACGCCGTCGAGCGCCAGCAGCTCGACGTGCGTCCCCTGCTCGACGATGCGCCCCTCGTCCAGCACGAGCAGGAAGTCGGCCGCCGATAGCGTCGACGTCCGGTGCGCGATGATGATCGTCGTGCGGTCCTTCACCCAGTGGCGCAGCGCTGCGAGAATCTCCTCCTCGGTATGCGTGTCCACGTGCGACAGCGCGTCGTCCAGCACCACCACCGGCGGCGCCTTGAGCAGCGCTCGCGCCAGCGCCGTCCGCTGCTTCTGGCCGCCGGACAGCGTCACACCGCGCTCGCCCAGCACTGTGTCGAGCCCGTGCGTCAGCTGCCCCAGGTCGTTGACCAGCTGCGAGGTCTGCACCGCATCGTCGACCTCCGCGTCCGAAGCGTCGTCACGCGCCAGCGCCACGTTCTCCCGCAGCGAGTCGGAGAACAGAAACGTCTCCTGCGGCACGAAGCCGACGAGCTCGCGCAGCTCCGCCAGCCGCAGCTCGCGAATGTCGACGCCATCGATCAGCACCTGGCCGGACGTAGGGTCGTACAGGCGCACGAGCAGGTTCGCCACCGTCGTCTTGCCGGCTCCCGTCGCCCCGACGATCGCCGCCGTCTTGCCCGCCGGTATCTCGAACGTCAGGTCTTGCAGCACCGGACGGGAGATCGTCTCTACAGCAGCGCTCGACGCTGTATCTCCATCGGCGCTTCCCGGGGTATGCCCCGGGTTCCCTATCCCGGCGTCATAGCTAAAGCTGACGTTGCGGTATTCGATACGCCCCCGCGGGTCCCGCAGCTCAACCGGCGCTTCCGGGTCCTCGATCGACGGTTCGATCGCGAAGACCTCGTTGACCCGCCGCAGCGCCGCCAGCCCCTGCTGCGCCATCGACGCCGTCCAGCCCAGCGACTGCAGCGGGTTGGTCAGGATCGCCAGGTAGGCCGTGAACTGCACGAACTCGCCGATCGTCAGCCGCCCGGACACCACGTCCCGGCCGCCGAACCACAGCACCAGCGCCAGCGACGCTCCCGCGGCAAGCGTCATCATCGGCCAGAACGAGCCCATGTACAGCGCCCACGACATCGTCCGCCGCATCAGCTCCCGGTTCGCCACCGCGAACGCCGCCGTCTGCGACTCCTCCTGCGCGTACGCCTTCACGGCCCGGATGCCGGAGATGTTCTCCTGCACGTGATTCGAGATCTCGCCGAACTGGTCGGAGACCGCCCGGTACTTGTCCTCCATCACCTGCCGGAACTTCGCGATCACGATCGCGATCACCGGGAAGTACGCCAGCGCGATCAGCGCCATCCTCACGTCCACGCTGAGCATGAACGC
>DATDOP010000050.1:0-3109 GCA_035293185.1 Dehalococcoidia bacterium
CCCAGCGGCGCGTTCACCGTCGCGCTGTGCTCCGCCCCGTCCTTCATCCGGATCGTCACGGTCGCGCCCCAGCCCCACGTGTACAGCGACGGGTCCGTCACCGGCTCCACCTCGACCACGTCCTGCAGCCTGCCGATCAACGGGTCCAGCACCTTCTCCATCGAAACGTGCTGCCAGGAGAACTCCTTGTCCACCACCGCCGCCGCCAGGTAATACGCCAGGCTGTGGATCGCCCCGACGAGGTCGGTCGGGTGCTTGTGGCCCACCAGCGCCCGAAATCGCGGCCCCGCGACCCGAATCGTCTCCACTGCCTCCGGCGCCACGTTGCCTTCGCGCGCCGCGTTGATCGCCGCCTCCACTGCCGCCGACAGCGGGTGCGCGCCGGGCCGGACCTTGATCGCCAGGTCCGTGACGATGTCCCAGCTCGCCCCGAAGTCATGCGTCAGCGTCTCGGCGGCGCCCTCCTTCGCGCCAAACGTCTCCAGGAAGCCTCGCCTCGCCTCGAGTATCTCCTCGACGCCCGTGAACCCTCTCGCTGCCGCCTGCACCGCGTTGATCGCCGAAAGCGCCGTCGCGCCGGCGTGGTACTCCCGCGACAGCCCGTTCGTCGAAATCGCCAGCCCGCCCATCGATGTCGCCGCCAGCGCGATCGCCTGCGCCGTCTGCTCCACCGTCAGCCCCAGCAGCCGCGCCGCCGCGATCACGCCGCCGAAGACCGTGATGATGCAGGCGTGGAAGCCGCGCTCGCCCAGTCCCGGCGAGATCGCCTCGCCGATGCGTCCCGAAGCCTCGTAACCCGCGACCATCGCCGCCAGCACGTCGCGCCCGCCCGCGCCCGTCTGCTCCGCCGCCGCCAGCGATACCGCCGTCACAATCGTGCCGCTATGCGCGATGTTGCGCAGGTCGGAGTCGTCCGAAGCCGCAGCGTCGCTCAGCATCGCGTTGACGCGCACCGCGTTCGGCAGCGGCAGCCTCAGCCCGTCCGAGAACCACGCCGTAGCGTCCGCCCGTCCGCCCTGCTCCCGCGCCAGCTCCCGCACGATGCGCGCCGACTCGATTGTCGAGCCCTGCGCCGCGCTGGCCAGCGTGCTCGCGATCACCTTCTTCGCGTTCTCAATCGCGTCCTGTGGCAGGTCCTCGTACCGGACCGTCAGCAGATAGGCAGCGAGTTCCCTGGCCAGCGTCACGCTTCTCCCCTTATCCCCAAGACATCAGCCGCCATCCGGCGTAGTGCGCATCAGTGGCTAAGCCCCCCTCTCCGTCGATGGAGAGGGCTTGGGGGTGAGGTCTGCAACGCACCGTCCTCACGTCCCCCTCTGCGCCGCACAAGCCTAGATCACGCCACATTCGAACGCCAGATTCCCGATGAGAATGCTCAAGAACCCCGCCTAGCAGGGGCGGCGGGCTGTCTCACCGCGGCTGAATTGACAACGGCCCCGTCGCCGCCTAGCGTGCATCCCGTCCTGCCAGATGAGCCCGCCGAGCAGTAGAGTCGTGGAGGCGAGCGATGAGTGGTCAACTAATGGGCCGGCCAACGCCGATCGCGATCCTGGCGCTATGCGCGCTAGTGCTCGGGGCAGCAAGCTTTGTCCTCGGCGCCATAGACGCTGCTGACGGCCAGACGCCGGCCATCGGCAGGACGCTGATCGGTCTCGTGGGCATCGCCGGTGGCTGGCTCCTCTGGACACGGCCGGAACGCGGCGGCCTGATCTGCCTCGCCTGGGCGGTCGTCCAGATACCGTATTTTGTCTGGAACTTTGACGGCAGCCCCACGACCCAACTGATCGACCTGCCCGTCAGCGCCTCGAGCACCACGGCCAGGAATGGCGTGATCACCTCCCAGAGCGCGGTCGGGATCAACCTGGTCGGCGTCGCGCTCACGATTCTGGCTGTGAAGGTGAGGTCGCTGCTGGTGGTGGACCAGCTGCGCGCCCAGGCACGCCGCGCCGACGAGGAGCTCCCTGACGCCGACCGCACCCTGCGCGAGATCGAGGCGCTGCGCCGGGAAGGCAAGATCACGCGCGAGGAAGCGAACGAGCGGCGCAAGGCCGTCTTCGACGGCCTTGCGGCCCACCGCGATGCGGATGCCGGGTCCAGTCCGGATACCTAGCGCCGTGTCTCCGCTCGAAAGCAACGTTGACACGCCGTTCAACGCATAAGTACTCTCGGACTACCTCTGGAGGACTCTCCTATGCGTGGACCGCTCGAAGGTATTCGCGTTTTCGACCTCACCCTGATCATGGTCGGCCCCTGGTCCACCATGAACCTCGGCGCCCTCGGTGCAGACGTCATCCACATCGAGCGCCCCGGCATCGAGAAGTCATCCCTCGGCGGCGGCATCCCGCCGACGATCAACGGCACGTCGATCGGCCACATCACCTGGAACATGAACAAGCGCCAGATGTTCCTCGACCTCAAGGCCGAGTTCGACAACGAAACCGCCCGCAAGCTCATCGCCACCTGCGACGTCTTCGTCGATAACATGCGCCCCGGCGTCGCCGACCGCCTCGGCCTCAGCTACGAGGCCCTCAGCGCGATCAACCCGCGCATCGTCTACTGCACGATCTGCGGCTGGGGCACCACCGGACCCATGGCAGACCGCACCGCCGCCGACCCCCAGGTGCAGGCCTTCACTGGCTTCGCCGGCAACTCCGGCGCTCCCGGCGGCCCCGCGGAGGTCTACCGCCACTTTACCCAGATGGACGCCACCACCGGCAACTACGCCGCCATGGCGATCATGATGGCCCTGCTCGCCCGCGAACGCACCGGCCGCGGCCAGCGCATCGACCTGACGATGCTGCAGGCCGGCACGGCGGTGCAGGCGACGCGCATCGGCGAGTTCTTCGCCACCGGCAAGCAGCCGCCGATCCTCGGCAGCGCCATCGCCAACGTCGCCCCCAGCGAGGCCTTCCTCTGCCAGGCCGGCGCCTACCTCGGCGTCCAGGCGGCCACCGCGGCCCAGTGGCGCGCCCTCTGCAGCGTCCTCAAGCTCGACGACCTCGCCGCCGACGCGTCGCTGCTCACCATCCCCGGCCGCGTCGCCGCCCGCGAACGGATCAGCGCCCGCCTCGCCGAGGTGTTCCAGTCCAAGCCCGCGCGCTGGTGGCAG
>DATDOP010000051.1:0-4844 GCA_035293185.1 Dehalococcoidia bacterium
TCCGCGCACCGATGGTCGGCGGCCAGAATGCAATGGCCCGAAAGGTCGATGGCGGCTGGCTGATCAGCGGCGCCTGGGACTATGCCTCCGGTATCGACGTCGCCACGCACTTTTTCGCCACCGCGCCGATTCGGGACTCGATGGATGAAGAACCCAAGGGCATAGTCCTGCCGCTCTTCGACCGCGACCAGTACGAGGTCGATCACAACTGGCAGATGTTTGGCATGCAGGGCAGCGGCTCGCACCGTGTCGTGATCAAGGATCAGTTCGTGCCGGACCACCGTGTCAGCACTCGCAACCTGCTAATGCCGTCGATCACGCCGCCGGAATCTCGGCTCTTCGACAACCCGATGTACGTCGGGCCCAGCAGCAACATTCTCATGGCGGAAATCGCCGCCGTTGCCGTCGGCACGGGCTACGCCGCGCTCGACTGCTACGAGGAGATCCTCCGGCGACGCACGACGCCACGCAGCAAGACAACCCGGGCCGAGGACCGCGAGTTCCAGGTCTACTTCGGCCGCGCGCTCGCCTGGCTGGAGACCGCGAAGGCAGCGCTGCTCGGCTGCACCCAGGAGTACATGGACTACTGCCGCGACGAGGTCTCCGGCGCAAACGCGTTCACGTCGGAGATGAGCCAGCGCATCGTCCTGGTGGAGCAGCAGTGTTGCCGCATCGCCGGTGAGGCGGCGGACCTGATGTTCCGCATGGCCGGCAGCTCGCAAATCAAGCCCGGCATGCCCATGCAGCGCTATTTCCGCGACATGATGACGCTGCTCACCCACACGACCATGGCCTACGACCGCAACGCCGAGCTGGTCACGAAGACGCATTTCGGCCTGGACGCGCCGCCGCCGGAGCCGCGTTCGCAGGCGTTCAGCGCCCGCTCTTGAGTCGACGGGAGTGCCTGGTGAAAGCCGACCCTGAGGGTTGAGACCCTCACCACAGAATCACGAATCGTCGTCGAAGCTGCAGGATTCATCCTGCAGGGTTGTTTTCTCCCCTGACAGACCGTCGGTCCAGACGCCCACTTGTTCCCTTGTTTCTCTAATTCCATCTGTTCCTGATAGGCGATTCTCCCAACTGCGTTTGATCTTCGCAGCGTGTATCTTTATGCGGTGCCGTCTGAGGCGCAGACTCGTCTAAGGAGATCGGAATGCTGACCAGGGAAGACAACGAGATCCTCACGCGCGTAGGCCCCGGTACCCTGATGGGCAACCTGCTGCGCCGTTACTGGACGCCCGCCTTGCTCAGCACCGAAGTGCCGGAGCCGGACAGCCCGCCGGTGCGCGTGCGCCTGCTCGGCGAGGACCTGGTCGCCTTCCGCGACACCACGGGCAAGGTCGGTCTCTTTGTCCAGTCGTGTCCGCATCGCGGCGCCTCGCTGTTCTTCGGCCGCAACGAAGAAGCCGGCCTGCGTTGCGTCTACCACGGCTGGAAGTTCGACACGGCCGGTGTCTGCGTCGACATGCCCTCCGAGCCCGCCGAGAGCAACTTCAAGGCCAAGGTCCGCGTCACGGCCTACCCCACGCACGAGTCCGGCGGCGTGATCTGGGCCTACATGGGCCCCCGGGAGACGATGACCGGCTTCCGCAACTTCGGCACGGACGATCTGCCCCGGGAGGAGTGGCGCGCTTCCAAGATGTACTCCCAGTGCAACTTCGTCCAGGCGATGGAGGGCAACATGGACACCGCCCACATCTCCTGGCTGCACCAGTACTTTGGCATCCTCGACACGCCGGACGACGGCACTGACGTGCCCGGGTACCCGACCAACGCGATGTCCTGGAAGTTCTGGGCCACGGACCGCGCGCCGCGCCTGGAGGTCGATGACACGTGGTACGGCTATCGCTACGCCGGCCTGCGCACGACGCCCAACGGCCACACCCACGCCCGGATCAGCGCCTTCGCCATCCCCTACACCACCGTCGTCTCGACGATCCCCTTCGGCACCGGCGGCGGCCTCTTCGTCCCGATCGACGACACCAGCTGCTACCGCTGGTTCTTCCTCAACAACTCGATGCGCAAGTTCATGGAGGACCCAGTCTTCCGCGACGGCTCGCTGGCGGGCTTCAAGCTGCCGGCCAACTACCCCTATGGCGCCCTCGTGGCGCAAAACTCGGAGCAGGAGAAGCAGGGCGGCATCGGCGGCATCCCTGCGCGTGGCGCCCCTGCGGCACCTCCCGGGATGACGGCCCCCCGCCTGACCGACCGCGAGTGGCGCCCCGACAACGACTACAAGGTCGACCGCGAGCTGCAGAAGACCCGGCTGTGGGCCGGCATCACCAACTTCGTCTCGCAAGACCTGATGGTCACCGAGTCCGCCGGCGCAATCTGGGACCGCTCCCAGGAGCACCTCGGCACCACCGACAGGTCGCTGATCAAGATGCGCCAGATCCTGCTCAGCGCCGCGAAGAACCTGGCCAAAGGCATCGAGCCGCCGGCCATCGACCCCGGCCTCAACTACAAAGCGATTCGCTCCGCCGAAAAAGTCCTCGCCCCCGGTGAAGACTGGCGCCTCCTTGGCACCGATGCCGACCCCATCGTCATCGAGAAGCTGGGCCTGCACCAGACGGAGTCCGCCGTAGCCGGAGGCGGCGGCGCGTAGACGTTCAGCGTAGCCGAGGTGTCTTCACCTCGGCGTCATGCGCCGAAAGACGCCCTCATGTCCACGCCAAGACGCTTCGACATACAAGGCGCCTGCTATCACACCGTCTCGGTCACCAAAACCGAGACCCCATCTTCGCCGACCCGGTGTCTGCAACCGTCCTGCTCGAATGCGTTCGTCACGTCAGTGAATCACGCAAGGCCCACGTGCTGGCCTTCGCCATCATGCCCGACCACCTTCACCTCCTCCTCGCTCCACGTGACGGTGCGCCCCTCTCAGACGTGATGCGCGTCTCAAGCGCTACGCTGTCAAGCGCATCAACGACGCCAGCGGACATAGCGGCGCCCTTTGGCAACAGAGTTTCTACGACCGCGTGATCCGTGACGAGGCGCACCTGCAAGTAACCATCGATTACATCCACAGGAACCCGGTGATCGCGGGGCTCGTCAGCGTTGAGAGCGACTACGGCTTCTCTTCCGCTCATCCTGATGCTTGGTCGGACCTTGAGGCGTTCTTCGGCGAATGGCGCCGAGGTGAGGACACCTCGACTACGTCTCTCGAAAAACGCTACCTCGTCCTGAGGCCGGGTTATGCTACGCAGCGCAGCAGGAGGCAGACATGAAGCGCAGCACGGATCGCATCCTCACCACCCACATTGGCAGCCTGCCGTTCTTGCCCGGGATGGACGCCTCGACCTTCGACGACGACGCAAGGCTGCGCGATGCCACGAACGCGGTCGTCCGCAAGCAGCGCGAGACCGGCATCGACATCGTCAACGAGGGCGAATTCACCAAAGGCGGCGACTGGCTCTCGTTCATCGAGTCGCGTTTCGGCGGCTTCGAAGTCAAGGAACGCCCCGCGAATGAGCCGCCGCTGGTCACCTGGGGCAAGGATCGCGAGGAGTTCGCCGAGTTCTACGCTTACGCCGCCAAGCAGGGGACGCTGTTCTTCCTGCCCGGCGAGCAGATCTCGCAGCGGCGCCTGTACTGGGTCTGCACCGGCCCCGTGACCTATACCGGCCAGGCGGAGCTGGCGCGTGAGATCGCCTTGCTCAAGCAGGCGGCCGGCGACACCGAAGAAGTCTTTCTCACCTCCACCGCTCCCGCCAGCCTCGAGGTCTACCGCCGCAACGACTACTACAAGACGGACGAGGAGTACCTTTACGCGATCGCCGAGGCGCTGCGTGAGGAGTACGTCGCGATCGCCGGCTCCGGCGTCCTCCTCCAGGTGGATGACGCCTGGCTGCCGGCGCTCTGGGACCGCATCGGCATACCCATGGGCCTGGAGGCCTTTCGCAAGCGCTGCGAGGTCCGTGTCGAGGCGCTGAACCACGCGCTGCGCGGCATCCCTGAGGACCGCATCCGTTACCACTTCTGCTGGGGCAGCTGGCACGGCCCCCACGCCTACGACCTCGAGCTGAAGCACCTCGTCGATATCATGCTCAAGGTCAACGCGCAGGCCTACTTGATCGAGGGCGCCAACGCCCGCCACGAGCACGAATGGGCGGTTTGGCAGGACGTCAAGCTGCCGGCGGGCAAGATCCTCGTCCCCGGCGTGATCACCCACTCGACAGACGTCGTCGAGCACCCCGATCTCGTCTCGCAGCGTCTGCAGCGCTTCGCCTCCGTCGTCGGCCGCGAAAACGTCATGGCCGCCGCCGATTGCGGCTTCGGTGGGCGCTCGCACCCCCAGATCGCCTGGGCCAAGCTCGCCGCCATGGTCGAAGGCGCCCGCGCCGCCTCGAAAGCACTGTGGACGTGACTTCGGTCTGTCCCCTCTCCCTCCGAAGTGAGGGCCAGCGACCCGAGCATGGAAGGCGGACCTCTCTTGAATAGAGAGGGCGTACTGACTGCTGGAGCAGGGTTCGTAGGGGCGCAGCCCATGCGCGGGGAGCCCGAGGGGTGTCCCCTCGGTATCTCCTCTCTTTCTAAGGTGAGGGCGGAGCAGCGCGCCAGCGATGCGCAGCAAGCGTGGCATAGTTAACAACCGCCGGGTGAGCCAATGAGGACGCCATGAAGACCATCACCATCGACCGCGCGAAGTCGCTGCTCGAGCAGCCTGAAACCGGCCACAACCGCTGGCATCCGGACATCGCACACCTGGTTGAAGTCGACCCCGGCGAGGAGTGCGTCCTCGAGACCCGCGACGCCTCCGATGGCCAGGTCACGCGCGCAGGCGGCGCAACCAGCGGCAGCGGCCGCATCCACCCGCTGACCGGCCCCGTCTACGTCAAAGGCGC
>DATDOP010000052.1:0-4300 GCA_035293185.1 Dehalococcoidia bacterium
CGCCGCGATCACCGCCGCGGCGCGCGCCTGCCCGATCGCCAGCGCAGACGCCGGCTGCAGCGCGCCGACGAAGGGGTCCTCGATCGCGACCTCGGTGGGGGCGTAGTCCTGGATCAGCTTCTCGATCCCCTGGTGCAGGACGAGCAGGCGCTGCGCGAAAGTGTCCTTGACGCGCGGCCTGATCGCACCGCAGGCGACGTAGCCACCGGCGCCACCGCGGACGACGCCCCAACCGCAGATACGCATGCCGGGGTCGATACCCAGGACGATGGGCTCGGCGGGAATCGCGGGGCCGGGCATGTCAGGCTGAGTACGAAGCGAGCACTTCGTCCGGGAAGTCGGCGTTGGAGTAGACGCGCTGGACGTCATCGAGGTCTTCGAGGCGGTCGAGCAGGCGCAGCGCCTGCAGCGCGTCCTTCTCCTCCAGCGCTACGGTGACGGTGGGGACGCGCGCGATCTCGGCGGACTCCGGTTCGTGGCCGGCTTCGACGAGCGCCTGGCGCACGACCTCCAGCTCGTCGGGCCGCGTGTAGACCGTGACGCTGTCCTCGTCGACGGCGAAGTCCTCGGCACCCGCGTCGATGGCCAACAGCGCCAGCTCTTCGCCGTCTTCGCCTTTCGCCAGGGTCAGCGACAGCTCGCCGCGAGTGTTGAACTGCCAGGCCACCGAGCCGGATTCGCCGAGGTTGCCGCCGTTGCGCGTGAACAGGTTGCGGATCTCGGCGACGGTGCGGTTGCGGTTATCGGTGACGGCCTCGATCATCACGGCGGTGCCGCCGGGGCCGTAGCCTTCGTAGACGATCTCGTTGAGCTGACTCTCGTCGCCGCCGCCGACCGCCTTGGCGATCGCGCGGTCGACGATGTCGGCGGGCATGTTGTTGTCGCGCGCCTTGAGCAGAGCGAGGCGCAGGGTGGCGTTGCCGGCGGGGTCGGCGCCGCCAGCCTTCGCCGCCATGGTTATGTCACGTCCGAGCTTCGTGAACAGCGCGCCGCGCTTGGCGTCAACGACGGCCTTCTGGCGCTTGATCTGCTTCCATTTGGAGTGTCCAGCCATAGGCGGGGTCGGGCCTCCTCAGAGGTCTCGGGAATGTCGCCGCTTTGTCGATGGGCATTCTAACAAACGGGACGGTGGGAGCAGAGGGCAGAGAACAGATAACAGGCTGCACGAGCGCCCCGGGAAGCCTGCTATCCGCTATCTGTTATGCGTCTCTGTCCTACCCGCCCAGGGTGATGTTATCGATCAGACGGGTCTTGCCGATGCGCACGGCCAGAGAGACGAGCACCGGCCCCTGGATGCGCTGGACCTCGCGCAGGGTATGAGGGTCCGCCACCGAGACGTAATCGATGCGCGCAGCTTCTTCTTCTTCGATCAGCTCGCGCATGCGGCGGCGAAAGGCTTCGGCGTCGCGGGCGCCGCGCGTCCATAGCTCGCGCGCCAGCGACAGCGCGTTCCAGAGCACCAGCGCGGCCTGACGCTCCGAGGGGCTGAGGTAGGCGTTGCGACTGCTCATGGCGAGGCCGTCGGATTCGCGCACTGTATCGACGGGCACGATTTCGACGGGCACGTCGAGGTCGCGCACCAGGCGCTGAATCACGGCCAGCTGCTGGGCGTCCTTGCGGCCGAAATAGGCGCGCGACGGCTGGACGATGTTCAGCAGCTTGAGGACCACGGTCGAGACGCCGAGGAAGTGACCCGAACGGTGCAGGCCCTCCAGCGGCTCGCTGATCAGGCCGACGTCCACGGAGGTATCGAAGCCGTCCGGGTAGAGGGCCGCGAGCGGCGGCATAAACACGTAATCGACGTTCTCGGCGCGCAGCAGGTTGAGGTCCCGCTCGGTGTCGCGCGGGTAAGCCGCGAAGTCTTCGTTGGGCCCGAACTGCGTTGGGTTGACGAAGATGCTGACGAAGACGCTGCCGTTATCCTCGCGCGCCCGGCGCACCAGGGTCAGGTGCCCTTCGTGCAATGCCCCCATGGTCGGTACGAGGCCGGCGCTGCCGCTCACGGCGCCGCGGGCCGCCCGAACCTCGGGAATCGTAGTCAGGACCTGCATCCGCGCTCCGGTTCTAGGGCTTCGATTGCGTGAGCTCCGAGAGCGCCTGCGGGTCCATCTGGAAGCTCTCCTTGAGCGTCGGGAAGGTGCCGGCCCGGACCTCGGCCGCGTATTCCGTGATCGCCCGGGTCATGTCCGCACCGACGTCGGCGTACTGCTTGACGTGGCGGGGCAGGTGCCGCGGGACGAACGAAGTCTGGTAGGAGAGCAGGTCGTGCCAGACCAGCACCTGGCCATCGCAGTCCGCGCCGGCGCCGATGCCGATGGTGGGGATGGTCAGGCGCCGGCTGATCAGCTTCGCGAGGGGCGCCGGGATGGTTTCGAGCACGACGCAGAAGGCACCGGCCTGCTGCAGGGCGACCGCGTCCTCAAGCAGGCGCTCCGCAGCCTCAGGTGTGCGGCCCTGAACCTTATAGCCGCTCAGCTGGTTTATCGACTGGGGCGTAAGGCCGATGTGGCCGACGACCGGGATGCCGATCTGGACGATGCGCCGCACGGTCTCCGCCATGTGCACGCCGCCCTCGAGCTTGACGGCCTGGCAGCCGCCCTCCTGGAGCAGGCGGCCGGCGTTGCGCATCGCCTCTTCCACTGACACCTGGTAGGTCATGAACGGCAGGTCCGTGACGACTATGGCGCGCTCGCTGCCGCGAACCACGGCGCGGGTGTGATGGAGCATGTCGTCCAGGGTCACCTTTATCGTGTCGTCATAGCCGAGGACGACCATGCCCAGGCTGTCGCCGACGAGGATCATGTCGACGCCGGAGTTGTCAGCGATGCGCGCCGAGGGGTAGTCATAAGCCGTAAGCATCACGACCTTTTCGCCGCGCTGCTTCATTGCCTGCACGTCCGCCACTGTGATCCTGGCCATAGGGCACCTCCAACAAAAAACCCTTCCGGCAACCGAAAGGGCATAGAGATTCGTCTGACGACGTTCCTATGGGCTGTCCCGGTCGCTGAGGATCCGGGCAGTCATGTTTCGGTTCCCGTTCGCTGGCCGTCACGCAGGATCGGCCGCGGGGCCATTATAGCAGCGTCAGCGAAGGCCGAAGGCCCTGTCTGCGTCTTCGAGGGTGTCGAGCAGGATATCGGGGTGCGCGCCGGCCAGCTCGTCGCGCGAAGGCAGTCCGGTCGCAACGCCAACAGCGACGGCGCCGTTGGCCTTAGCAGCGGCGATATCGTGCACCGTGTCGCCGATGACGAATACGGTGCCGTGCCTGCCGGCGGCGCGGTTGGCCGCGCGGATCCCCTGCTCGATGATGCCGGCGCGTATCGTCGTGCGGTCGCCGAAGCCGCCGTAGCGGAAGTGCTGAAGAACACCGTAGTGCCGCAGTTTGATCCGGGCCGAGCCGCGAAAGTTGCCGGTGCCCAGGCTCACGGTGGCGTGTTCGGCCGCGTTGAGACGCTCGAGCAGCGGGACGACTCCCGGCAGCAGGCGGCCTGTGGAGGTGGCGAGCAGGCCGGGCAGATGGCGGTAGTAGGCGCGCTTGAAGCGGCGGACGAGGTCAGCCAGGTCACCGTTGTCGAGAGACGCCTGCTTGAACGCGTCGTGGGCGATGGCGAGGTCGCTGCGGCCGGTGAACTCCACGCCCTTGAAGGCGTCCCGGACGCCGTAGACGGCCTCGAAGGCGTGCGCCATCGCCGTGCGACCGGAACCGCCGGTGCTGAGCAACGTGCCGTCGATGTCGAAGAGGTAGAGGCGACGTCCGTTGGATTTCACTGGGCCCAGTATTGAGGTTTGCAGGCTTAGGTTCGATAGTCCCGCGCGATCGTTAACCGAACGCTGACAACCGCGGGGCTACTCGACGGGGTAGCCGGCCTTGATCCAGGCCTCGGTACCACCCTCAACGTTATACAGCTCTTTGAAGCCGACCGCGGCGGCGAACTCGGCAGCCAGGGCGCTGCGTTGACCCACCTGGCAGATGAAGACCAGCTCTTTGCCGGGAGCCAGGTCGCCTTTGCGCGAGACGACGGACATGTGGGGGATGTTGATCGCGCCGGGTACGTGGCCGCCGGCGTACTCGCCCGGCGTGCGCGCGTCGATGACCTGCACGTCACCGTTATCGATTTTCTCCTTGGCCTCGGCCACCGAGAGGCGCGTGAACGGCTCTCGCGGGTCCTTGGTTGCCATGCGTGGTACTCCTTGCCCTGCCGGCCCGCCCACGGGCCGTTCCTGACTCTCCAGATCGAGTATATCAGCGCCGGTTTTGGGGTCTAATGATGCTCGCGCACTTCCGGAATGCGGGAGAGGA
>DATDOP010000053.1:0-8064 GCA_035293185.1 Dehalococcoidia bacterium
CGAGTGTCGGAAATAGCGGAGGGTCTCCCATCAAAGCATCTCCCCAGTGTCCTTGCGGTAAGGACGCGCCGGGGAGACGCAAAAGCTGTCGATTCGTTGACGTAAGGTTCTTTCAGTATACAGGTAACCGAGCTTCGGTCACGCCCCTCGTATGCGGCGCCTGGTGAGAGTAGACTCGGCTGGCAAATCAACAGATACCCCGCCACCCCGCTTAGCCACCCCGCTTTAGCAATGGAGGACACGGCGTGCAGGCACAAATTCGCATTTACACGATCAACCGCGGCCAATTGGACGACTTCCTGACGCACTTCAAGGAGCAGACGCTGCCGCTGCACGAGAGCATCGGCTGGCCGGTCGTCGCGTTGTGGGTGAACCGCCCGCAGAACGAAGTGATCTGGATCCGGACGCACAAGGACGCTGCCGACCTGGAAGCCAAAACGAAGGCCTTCCGCGAGGGCGCGGCTGCGCGCGGCATTGTCCTCGGTGGGAACGTCGCCAAGATGGAAGTGCGCGAGGTCGAATCGGCCGATATCGGGGTTGCGGTTAGCTAGCCCCAGACTTGGACTTACAGGTGGAACTCGGTCTCCGTAGGGGCGAGACAGGCCTCGCCCCTACGGACACTTGCTTCTAGCTAACCCCAGACCTCCCGCGCCGTCTCGACGATCAACTCGAGCTTCCGCTTCTCGTCGTCGATCGTCATGCTGGCGCCGTCGCGGTTGGCTGCGGACTGGAAGCCGCACTGCGGCCCCAGCGCCAGCTGATCGACGTCGATGTGGCGTGACGCCTCTTCGATGCGCCGCAGCAGGTCGCCTTTGCTCTCCAGACGGTCCGTCTTGGTGCTGAGCAGGCCGAGCATGACGACGCGGCCCTTCGGGACGAAGCGCAACGGCTCGAAGCCGCCGGCACGTTCGGTGTCGTACTCGAGCAGGAAGCGATCGACGTGCAGGTCGTTGAACAGCTGCTCGGCGGCGAGGTCGTAGGCGCCGGAGCCGCCGGTCCAGCCGGTGCGGTTGCCGCGGCAGAGGTGCATGGCGAGGATGACGTCAGGAAACTCGCGGCGCACGGCGTCGTAGCACTGGTTCTCCCAGGCGATCTCCTTCGCCAGCGACGCCACGGGGTCGATGCCGCGCTGCTGCAGCCCGGCGCGCATCTCGGCGTTGAGGTAGACGGTGGGCACTTTGTCCATTTGCAGGAAGGGCACGCCCTCACGGGCCAGGGCAACCATCTCATCCCGGAAGATGTCGACGAGGTCCTGCTGCACTTCGTCCCAGGTGGCGTAGGGCGCCGGGACGTCCTGCTGCGCCTGCCCCGGCGGCCGGACGGGCGTGGGCATGGTCAGCTTGTACATGCTCCCCGCGTGCTTGCCGGTGAACGAGGCCTCGTGCTGGCAGAGACGCCGAATCTGGCGCAGCTTGCCTCTGACGGCCTTGTTGTGCATTTCGACGAGCACCTTCGTGCCATCGGGCCGCGTCTGCTCGACGATCGGCCATTCGTCGGCGAAGCCCTCGATGGCGTCGTACTGGTCGGTGGTGTAGGCGTCGCGGCGCATCTCGCCGTCGGTGACGACGGAGACGCCGGCCGACCTCTGCAGCGCCAGGGCTTCGAGGATGCAGTCATCCTCAACCTGCGTCAGCGCCTCGCGGCTCAGCTTGCCGGCGGCAAAAGCATCGCGGGCGTCGAGCAGGCGCTCGGGGCGCACCATGCTGCCGACGTGGTCGGTACGGTAGGGAGTGAGCATATGGCGCTCCTTTAGCGGGGCTGCATAGCCGTAGTCCGTAGGGGCGAGGCTGCCTCGCCCCTACGGACTACTAAACCAGTACGTCCTTGGCGACGCGGGCGGCGTTCACGCCGGTGGGCCAGCCGGCGTAGAAGGTCACGTGCGTGATCAGTTCCTGGATCTCTTCCCTAGTCACGCCGTTGTCCAGGGCGCGCTGCATGTGGCCCTTGAGCTCCTCGGTGCGGTACATGGCGGTGAGCACGGCGACGGTGATCAGGCTGCGGTCGCGCTTCGACATCTGCGGGCGCTCCCAGATGTCGCCGAAGAGGACGTTATCGCGCAGCTCGCCGAGCTTGGGGACGATGGAGTAGGGGTCGCCGGCCGGACGTGGGGTGGTCATTGGGTGCCTCCTGAGAATGAGGCGGGGGAGTAGAACATAGTGCATAGGCATAGCGCATTGGAAGCGTGGGGCAGGCGACCCCGAGTCTCATGCCCGATGCCTATGCGCTATGCACTCGTTCGCGCTTGATACGAATCGCGCTGCGGGCGTACGCTCCGACGGACGGCAGGCAATCACAGCGCAGATACGGGGTGACATATGAAAGTCGGCTTCATCGGCCTTGGCACCATGGGCGGCGGGATGTCGTTGAACATCCGGCACGCCGAGCACGACATGACGGTTTTCGACATCAACAAGGGTGCGTCGCAGAGGCAGATCGCGGCCGGCTGCAACTGGGCAGACTCGCCGCGGCTGGTCGCCGAGGCGTCGGAGATCGTCTTCACGTCATTGCCGGGGCCGCCCGAAGTTGAGGCCGTGGCCCTGGGCGAAAACGGCCTGCTGGCGGGGATGAAGCCCGGTTCCGTCTGGTGCGACCTCTCGACGAACTCGCCGACGCTGATGCGGCGGCTGCACGCGCAGTTCAAGGAGAAGGGCATCCACGTGCTGGATACGCCGGTCAGTGGCGGCCCGGCCGGCGCGAACAGCGGCAAGCTGGCGATCTGGTGTGGCGGCGAAGAGGACGTGTTCAACGACGCCAAGCACGTGCTGGACGCGATGGGCGACCAGGTCAAGTACATCGGGCCGATTGGCGCGGGCACGGTGGCGAAGCTGGTGCACAACTGCGCCGGATACGCGGTGCAGGCGGCGCTGGCCGAGTGCTTCACGATGGGCGTCAAGGCCGGCGTCGACCCGTTGAACCTGTACGACGCGATCCGGCAGGGGGCCGGCGGCCGCCGCCGCACGTTCGACGGGCTGTCCGGCAGCTTCATGCAGAACAAGTTCCTGCCCGCTTCCTTCCAGCTCAAGCTGGCGCACAAGGACGTGCGTCTGGCGACGGAGCTGGGCCGCGAGATCGGCGTGCCGATGCGCATCGCCAACCTGGCGTACGAGGAGCTGACCGAGGCGATGAACCGCGGTTGGGGCACCTGGGACTCGCGCGCGGCGATGCTGATCCAGAAGGAGCGCGCCGGCGTGGAGATCGAGGTGCCGGCCGAGGACATCGCCGCCGTCAACGCCCGAGGTTAGCTACGGCAGATGGAGCTTCGGCGGTGCCGTACATGGGGGCTCTGCCCCCAAACTGCCGCCGAGGGCGGCTCCTAGGGCGTGCCGGCCTTGCAGTACCGGCCGCGCGTAGCGGTTGTGGGCGTAGGTCACTATCACGCCACCTACGCCCCGTTCTATCTCAACCTGCTGGTCAAGCACGGCGCGCAGCTCGCCGGGGTCTCCGACCCGGAGCCTGGCGTGGCGCAGCTCAGAGGCGCGCCGTTCGGGGCGCCGGCGTTCGAGGACTACCGGCGCATGGTGGAGCAGACGCAGCCGGAGTTCGTGCTGGCGCTGGGCCGCCACGCCGACATGCCGGCGGAGTTTCGCTTCCTGGTACATGCAGGCGTGCCGTTTCTCATGGAGAAGCCCTGGGGGATCGACGCGCAGACGGTGCGCGAGCTGGCGGCGCTGGCCAGCGAGCGCAAGGCGTGGGTCGCGACGCCGTGGTCGATGCGGTACGGCGTCTGGGTGGAAGCGGCGCGGAACGCGATTCAGAGCGGCGAGCTGGGTAAGGTCTCCCACATCCGCTTCCGGATGATCAGGCCGGGCGTGCAGCGCTACTTCGACCAGGGCTGCGAGTGGATGCTGCACAAGGCCGAGGCGGGCGGCGGCGTGCTGCTCAACTTGGGCGTGCACGGCTTCGACCTCTGCCGCTGGCTGACCGGCGAGGAGCCGGAGATCGTGTCGGCTGTCGTGAGCAACGCGCTGTACGGCCTGGATATCGAGGACTACGCGGCGGTGACTCTGCGCACGCCGTCGGGCATCGTCTTTCACAACGAGGTGGGCTACACGTATCCGCGCGCCGGGGGCGATGACGACGAGCGCACGCTCGCGGCGGAGAAAGCGCTACTGCGCGAGGAGGGTGGTGCCCTGCGCATCGTCACGGCGGAACGAGATGAAGTGCAGGGCGCACCTGAAGGCCGGGTCTCGGGCTGGGAGGCGGTCATCGTTGACTGCCTGCGGCGCCTGGAGCGCGGCGAGCCGCCGCCAAACGAACCGAACGACTGCGCGCGCGCCGTCGAATTGACGTTTGAGGCCTATCGGATGGCGGGCGTGACGCCGTAGTGTAGCGGCGTTGAGGAGGGTTGTTGCATGGCCAGCGTGGTGACGCCGGAGCGGTTCGCGTCCGGCATGACGTTCGACGAATACGTGACGTACATCGGCAGCGCCGCGAACCTGGCGCGCGAGGGCTCCGGCGGGGCGCAGCGGCGCGACTTCAGCGCCTTCTTCCGCGAGGCGTTCGAGAAGTCGCTCCTGACGGAAGCGCAGTCCACGGCGCTGAAGTGGCTCATGGCGCAGCCCGGCGGTCCGGCGAAGATGCTGGTCATCTCCGAGGACTGGTCGTCCGACTGCCGCCGCGACGTGCCGGTGTTCGCGCGCATAGCCGCGGAGACGGGCATGGAGCTGCGCATCTTCCGCCGTGACGGGCAGAAGTTCTCCGACGCTCATGTCCCGTCGCTGGCCGAGGCGCCGGACAGCAGCGCCGACATCATGGCCGAGTTCCTCAACCACAAGAACGGCACGACCTGGCAATCGATCCCGGTCTGCGTCTTCTACACGCGCGACCTCGAGTACCTGTATCACTACACCGAGTATCCGGCGATTTACGAGAAGGACCGGATCACGGAGAAGCTGCGAGCCGCAAGGACAGGCGAGTCGCCGGAGGAGGCGCAGACGCGCTTCGGGCGCGAGTTCCCGGCGCTGCAGGGATCAGAGTTCTTTCGCATCTGGGCGTCGGCTGCGGTCGACGAGATCGTCAGCGCACTGCACCGGCGGCGGCTGCTCGGCGCGGTCTAGGAGGACACGATGCCGACCTATGAGGCTGAGACGGTTCGTTTTCAGGGAGCTGAGCCCGAGGTAAGCGACGGCGCGAGTAGCTGGTACGCCCGCGCGCAGAACTTCGTCGTTTGCTACTCGACGGTGGCGCCGGGCGGGTCGCTGAGCATGAGAGGCAGCGAGAACGAGTACATGGCGGGGCTGGCCGCGGGGTCGTTTGAGTTCGAGGCCGGCGCTGAACGGGCGAGCGCGTCGTCCGACGCGGTCGTCATCGTGCCGCCGGGAGACAGTACGATCCGGTCGCGGGCCGGCGGCGTGCTGTTCAGGGTGTTCGCGCCGCCCTCGCCGGAGCTGATCGCGAAGTGCACCAACGCCGGCTCCTACGCGTCGTCGCGGGAGAACGTGGCGCCGTTCGAGCTGTGGCCGATGCCGGCCGGCGGCTACAAGCTGCGCGTGTATGAGTACGCCTCGCTGCCGGCGGGGGCGCGCCGAATTTTCCGCAGCCGCAACATCATGCTGAACTGGCAGGGACACCCCGGCGGCGAGGCGCGCGACCTCAAGCGCTTCACGCCGCACAGCCACGACGACTTCGAGCAGGGGTCGCTGGAGCTGTGGGGCGCCTACGTGCACCACCTGCGCTACCCCTGGGAGGCGGACTCCACGGCGTGGCGCCCGGATCAGCGGATGGAGATCGTGCCGCCCGGCCTGACGATCATGCCGGCGCGCGTGATCCACACCAGCCAGGGCACCGCTGAGTGGAACTGCCTGGCCGACGTGTTCGCGCCGCCGCGGGTCGATTTCAGCCTCGCGGGCTACGTCTACAACGCGGACGAGTACCCGATGCCGGAGCTGACGCAGGCGCAGAAGGCAACAGTGGCTAGGGGCGAGTAGCGCTTGCGGTAAGCGTTGCGCGTGCCTGACTATCTGCGGGCGTGCCCGCTGATTTCTTAGCAACTAGAAACCGGGAGTCAAATGGCTGAGCCACCTACCGTAGTCGTCTGCGCGCCGCTGATGGGGCGCGATCTGACGCCCGTCCGCGCCCTAGAGCCGTCGATTCGCCTGATCGACGGCAACGATGTGTTCGATGCCTTCAACCAGTCATTGCGACAGGCAGACAAGGAGGCGACGGCCGCAAAACGGCGCGACCTGGACGCGCTGCTGGCGCAGGCCGACGTCCTCTGCCTTTCGATCCCGGTGCTACGCGAGGTCGTCGAGCAGGCGCCGAAGCTGCGCTGGCTGCATCACACGCAGGCCGGCGTCTCCAACCTCTGGGCGTCGGACGTCTGGGCGGCGGAAGACGTGCTGCTGACCAGCGGCCGGGGCCATGTGCGCCCGACGGCGATGGCCGAGTACGCGATCGCCGGGGCGCTGGAGTTCGCGCGCGGCATGCACGACGCCTACCTGGACAAGCCCAACGGCCGCCTCGACCGGTCGCACTACCAGCCGATACGCATCGAAGGCGCGACGATGGGCGTCATCGGTCTCGGTGGCATCGGCAGCGAGGTCGCGCGGTTGTCGAAGGCGCTGGGCATGCGCGTGATCGCAACGAGGCGTTCGGTGACGGAGCCCCGGCACAACGTCGATGGCGTGGACCTGCTGATGCCCTCGTCCGGCCTGATGCAGCTGGCGGCGGAAAGCGACTTCATCGCGGTGTGTCCGCAGCTGACGCAGGAGACGCTGAAGCTGATCGACGCGCAGGTGTTCGCGGCGATGAAGCCGGCGGCAGTGCTGGTCAACGTCAGCCGCGGCGAGGTGATCGACGAGGATGCGATGATCGAGGCGCTGAGCTCGGGCAAGCTGCGCGGCGCCGTGGTCGACGTCTACGACGGCGAGATGGACGGCAAGCTGCCGCGCGCTGAGCTGTTCTCGTTGCCGAACGTGGTGCTGACGCCGCACATCTCAGCGGCGGGCGCCAGCAGCGATACGGGGTTCATGGACCTGTTCATCGCGAACGTCCAGCGCTACCTCCAGGGCGAAGAGCTGCTGAACGTCGTCGATCGCGCTCGCGGTTACTGACCGGTTCGCAGCCGCGTTGACAGTCCCGCCGGGCGGCAGCAAGATCGCGGCACTATCCCCGCGGGCTCGCTTGTCGGGAGGTGACGCTGATGAACGCAGCGACGCGGATGCGGGGCGACGTCCTGCTCGTGGGCAGCATGCCGTTCGACGATGCGGAGACGGTGTTTCGCGAGACCGCCAAGGGACTCAAGGGCCACCTCGGCTGCATGCCGGACGGCGAAGTGGGGCCGCGCAAGAACTGGGTGGGCATGCTGCCGGAGTTCGTGTTCTCCAAAGACCCGCAGCTCGACATGGTCAGCGCGCCGGCCGGCGGTCAGCTGACTCAGCCCGACCTGGAGGAAGGCGAGCACATCCAGGAGTCGGAAGGTTTCTGGACGTTCAAGATCAAGCCCGGCGTCAAAGTGCGATTCGATAACCTGCTTTACGCCGACTTCGCGATTGAGTCCTACGGCACATTCAAGCGCCTGCGCGACGAGGGCGTTATCGAGCCGGCGACGCGGTTCCAGGTCTGCCTGCCGGCGCCGAACAGCGCGATCAACGCCTTCTTCACCGACACGAGCGAGTGGCCGGAGCTGCACCGCGCCTACCAGGCGGGCCTGAACAACGAGATCCGGCGCATCCTCGACGTCGTGCCGGCCGACGACCTCGTGATCCAGTACGACCTGGCGTGGGAGTGCGTGGACCTGGCGATGGGCGAGGCGAACTACTTCGCGTTCTGGCCGAAATCGACCGTAGCGGAGAAGTGGACGCGCCACACCGCGTTCCTGGACGAGCTGTGGCAGCCGATTCCGGAAGAGACGCTGCTGGGCTACCACTGGTGCTACGGCACCTGGGGTGGCTGGCCGATGACCGAGATGAAAGACCTCGAGCTGTGCGTCTCGCTCTCGAACGAGGCGGTGAGCCGCACGAAACGGCGCGTCGATTACGTGCACATGCCCGTGATCAAGGAGCCGGACGACGCGTTCTTCGCGCCGCTGGACGGGTTGAAGATCGGCGACACGAAGGTCTACCT
>DATDOP010000054.1:0-7088 GCA_035293185.1 Dehalococcoidia bacterium
GCGGCGCTCCGAGCTGAAGCTGGATACGCTGGGCTTCATCCTGGCGGCGATTGCGTTCCCGTCGTTGCTGCTGGGTCTCAGCCGCGGTTCTGACCTGGGCTGGACGTCCTGGTTTGTGCTGACGCTGTTCGGCGTCGGCGCCATGGCGCTCGTGCTGTTTGTGATCCGCGAACTGAACCACCGCGACCCCATGCTGCGAATCCGGCTGTTCGCGCTGCCCATGTTCAGGCTTTCCCTGTTCACGCAGTGGCTGGGAATCTTCAGCATCTTCGGGCTGAACATCGTGATCCCGCTCTATCTGCAGCGGGTCCACGGCATGTCGCCGGCGCACGCAGGACAGGTCTTGCTGCCGATGGGTTTCGTGGCGTTCACGACGATGAACCTGGCCGGACGGTTGTATAACCGGCTCGGCCCGCGCCCGATCGTCGTGACCGGCCTGAGCGTGCTGGCGCTGACGACGTTCGGCTGGAGCAGGGTCGACGCCGACACGTCGACGCTGCTTCTGATGATCCTGGTCTGCGGGCGCGGCCTGGGGATGGGCATGTTCGGCCAGATCCTGCAGGTGGTCTCCTACAACTCGATCCCGTCGGACCAGGTGTCGCGGGCGACTTCGCTGGTCAACGTCTGTCAGCGCATCAGCACGGCATTTGCGACGGCGACGCTCACGACGGTCCTGATCGTCGGCCTCTCATTCACGAACGCCCCGGAAGGCACCTCGATTGCCGCCGGCGATGCGCCCGTGGATGCGATGGTGCAGGCGTTCCGCTATGCCTTCTACGTGATGACGGCGATCAGCATCGCCGGTATCGCCATGGGGTGGTTCCTGCGTGACCAGATGCTGGAAGAGCACATGGGACGGATCAAGAGAGGCCCAGACTTTTCCGGCCCCGCGGTGCCGTCGCCGGGCCTGGTCTCCAAGCCCAACGAGAGCTGACAGCTGCTAGCGGGCGGTCGCGGGGATCGCGCCGGTAGCCTGGGAGAAGTCCGCCAGGTAGTCGGGTGAGAGCGTCCCGAAGAGGCGATCCCAGACCAGCAGGTAGAAGCCAAAGTTGTGGAAACGGTCCATGTGGTGCTCCGCGTGGAACGTGCTGGTCGAGACGTAGCGGAGCAGGGGCAGGCGCAGCCAGAGCTTCGGCGCCGGCTCTACGCCAAGGTGGGCAACGAGGCCAAACGCCAGGTTGAACGCGAGATAAGCCAGGATGCCCTCGATCGACGCGGTGTAGAGAATTAGGAGGACCAACCAGAGCGCGCCGAAACCGAGCACCTCGATGGGGTTGAGGACGAACAGCGTCAACGGACGCGGGCTCTCATAAACGTGGTGCGTCCTGTGGGCGATGGGATAGAGCAGGGGATGGTGCGCGACGCGATGGAAGACGTACATCGCGAAGTCCATCGCGACGAAGAGGACGGCGGCGTCGGCGAGGACGGTCAGCGTCGAGTATTCGCCGGAGGGGCGCAGATCGATCACTCCCTCGCGCCAGAGGATTACGCCGGCGACCGCAACCAGAGCGTTAAGCACGACGCAGACGGCCGCGAGTTGCTTTTCGTCCCGCGTCAGCGGTCCCGGCTGCGGCGTAATACGGTTGTTGCTGAAGCGTCGGGTGATCAGTTCACCGGCGCCCAGCGCGGCGATGAACATGCCGGCGTTGGCCAGCGTGACCCAGAGTGCCGCCTGCCACAGGGGCAGTGTCTGGAGGGAGTCGACCGCGTCGTAAAGCATCTCGATCGACTTATTGTAGGACTTTTCACAAGAGACGCCAGAGGCAGGGCCGTTTGGCGTAGACTCAGGTGCGTTACGTAGTCGGCGATTCTCGAGGCCGGAGATGGAAGACTTCCAACGCGTCGGCGGCACCAACGATTTCTCGGAAGGGCTGGTGCGCGTGTTTGCCGTTAACGGGCTGGACATAGGCGTCGTCAGCCACGACGGTCAGTTTTACGCCCTTTCCGGCCGTTGCCCGCACGCCGGCTATGTCTTCAACTACACGCGGATTCGTCCCGGGGGCCGCCTGCTCTGCAGCTCGCACCTGGCCTGGTTCGACCTGGCAACCGGGAAGGTCATGGGCGGGCCGGCAGACCGGGACCTGTCGATCTACCGCGTCCGAGTCGACGGCGAGGACGTCCTCGTCTCGACTGAATGAGCGGTTGGCGGGGCGCGAAACGATGAGATTCACGGACGAGCTGTGGCAGGGCACGCTGCCGGTCTTCGAAGAGATCCTGCGCCACCCGTTCATCGCCGAACTGACGGACGGCTCGCTGTCCAGAGAGCGCTTCGTGTTCTACATGCAGCAGGATTCGTTGTATCTGAGAGACTTCTCGCGCGCCCTTGCCCTGACAGGTGGGCGCCTGCCGGACGCGGGCGCGGCGCAGTCGTTCCTGGGCTTCGCGCAGGGCGCGATGACCGTGGAGGGACTGCTGCACGAGAACTACTTCAAGCAGTTCGGAGTCAGGCCGGACGCGGGTAAAGCGCCGGCCTGCTTCGCCTACACGCAGTACCTGCTGGCGACGGCCGCGACCGCGCCGTACTGGGAATCGGCGGCGGCGTTGCTGCCCTGCTTCTGGATCTACCGCGAGGTGGGCAAGGAGATCGTTGGGCGGGCGCAAGGCAACGTGGCGGCCAACCCCTACGCACGATGGATCGAGACGTATTCGGGCGTCGAGTTCGACGAAAGCGTCGCGCGAGCCATCGACATCGTCGAGGCGCTGGGCCGCGAGGCATCGGAGGCTGAGAGGCAGACCATGCGCGCCGCCTACGAGAGGTCGGCGCGGCTGGAGTGGATGTTCTGGGACAGCGCCTACTGCCTGGAGCAGTGGCCGCCGCCCAGGGCCTGACCGGTTAGCGGCTGCCGCGCAGGCGGGGGTCGAGCCAGTCCCGGAGCGCGTCGCCGAAGACGTTGAAGGCGATCACCGCGACGCTAATCGCGGCTCCGGGCACGATCGCCGTCCACCACGCCTCCTGCCAAACGGGACGAGTCTCCTGGAGCATGCGGCCCCAGCTGGGGTTGGTGTCGCTGGAAACGCCGAGGCCGAGGAAGCTGAGCGAGGCCTCGATCAGGATGGCGAGGCCGATGTTCACGCTGGCGACGACGATGATGTAGGGCATGATGTTCGGCAGGATGTGGCGGTACATGATGCGGAAGGGGCTGTTGCCCACCGACACCGCGGCTTCGATGTACTGCAGTCCGCGGACCGAGATGGTCGCGCTGCGCACCACGCGGATGGTGTAGGGCGTAAGGATCAGGCCAATGGCCGCCGAGATGGTGTAGAAGCTGCGGCCGAAGACGGTGACCAGGAAGATGACCAGCACCAGCGACGGGTAGGCGAACAGCACGTCGACGATGCCGCTGACGATCATGTCCCAGGCGCCGCGCAGGAAGCCGCTGGTCACGCCGAGGATGACGCCGAGAAGGAGACTGACGCCGATGGCGGCGAAGCCGACGCCGAGGCTGTTGCGGGCGCCGAAAATGACGCGGCTGAACAGGTCCCGGAACAGGTTGTCGGTGCCGAAGGGGTGGGAGAACGTCGGGGCCTGCAGCAGGGGGAAGTCGACGCGGTTGGGCGAGTACGGGGCGATGCTCGGACCGATGACGGCGAGCAGGACGAGGAGCAGACAGACCAGGCCGGCGAACGCGCCGGCGGGGTTCTTGCGGGCGGAGCGGCGAACCGACTCAGACCAGCCCCGCGACCTGACTACCGGTTCGGCCAGGCTTTCGAAGTCGGCTCTGACGGCCATTACCTGTACCTCACTCGGGGGTCGAGCCAGGCGTAGCTGACATCGATCGTGAGATTGATGAAGGTGATGATCAGGGCGAAGACCAGCACGAGACCCTGGATCAACGGGAAGTCCTTGTTGGTCACGGAGGTGAGAAGGAGCGTGCCCAGGCCGGGAATCGAGAACAGGGACTCGAGAATGACGGTGCCGCCGAGAAAGAAGGCGAGCTGGAGGCCGAGGTGGGTGATGACCTGCACCATGGCGTTCTTGAGGGCATGACGGGAAATGACGACACGCTCGCGCAGGCCTTTGGCGCGCGCCGTGCGGACGTAGTCCTGGCGCAGCTCTTCCAGCATGGCCGAGCGGGTGAATCGAGCGAGGATGGCGCTCAGCGCGAGGCCCAGGGCGATCGCCGGCAGATACAGCTGCTCCAGGTTCTTCACGGGGTCCTGCCAGAAGTGCACGTAGCCCACGGGCGTGGCGTAGCCCCACCACTTGGCGGGGAAGGTGATCAGCAGGGTCCCGACCCAGAAGCTGGGCATGCTGAGCCAGCCGATGGCCAACCCGCGCAGCACAACGTCCGGCAGCTTGTCCTGTTTGAGGGCGGAGTAAACGCCGATGGGCACGCCGACGCCAAACGCGAAGGCGATGCTGAGAATCGCCAGCTCCAGCGTCGTTTCGGTGCGCTGCTGGATTTCGTTACGGACCGGACGCTTGGTGATCACGGAGTTGCCGAGATCGCCGGTCAGGGCGCCGCCGATCCAGGAGAAATACTGGGTTACGGCGGGCTTATCGAGCTTGAGTTCGTGTCTGAGGGCGTTGCACTGCTCTTCGGCCGGCCGCGGTATCTGCAGGACAATCTGGCAGATATCGCCGGGGATGACTCGAACGCCGCCGAAGATCATGATGCTCGCGACGAACAAGACCGGAATGCTGAGCAGCAGCCGCCTGATGATGTAGAGCCCCATGTTCCTCCGGTCTGAGACCTGTTCTACGAGGGGGCTGGATTACTGGATAACATACAACTCCCTGAGCCGGCTCCCGCATGAACAGGAGGCCGGCTTCAGGGAGCGTTTGATTAGGACACTGGATTCGCTTACTTGTCGAACCACCAGTACTTCATGTACGCCAGGGCACCCTGGTAGGCTTCCTGACCCGGCTGCGCGTTCTTCACTGACGGGTCGGCGAACCAGTTGTTGGTCCAGGTGTGGTTGGTGATTGCATACTGTTGGTCCGCCAGGATGTCCTCGATCTGACGGAACGTCGAAATACGCTCCTGCTTGTCGAACTGCGTCATCTGTTTGTTCAGCAGGCCTTCCAGCGTGGGGTTGTCGACGTAGCTGCGGTTGACGGTCGGCGGCTGGTGCGGCTGACCCGCCCAGGACAGCTCCATCGTCAGCCACATGCCGATCTGGGCCTGCCCGCCGACGACGTTGGGGAACCACGTCATGTCGTCGTAATTGCCGATCCAGGCTCCGCTGGCGATCTGCGGGTGCGTCATCTCGATCGACTCCGTATCGGCGATGCCGGCGTTCTTCCAGCCCGTCTTCATGAGCGTCATCTGCTCGACCCACTTGGGACCGATGACCGTCGCGTTCCAGTGCGGAATCTTGAACTTCAAGGGCAGCTGGACGCCGGCGGCTTGCAGCAGCGCCTTCGCCTCCGTGAGGTTGTAGTCCCAGTACTTCGCGCTGGCGCCCAGGTCTTTCGGCTCGCGGAAGCCCCAGTACTTGCCCGTCCAGGACAGGAACTGGTCCGGCTTGCCCTCGCCCTGGGTGTTCGCCTGGGCGATCGACTTGCGGTCGATAGCCATGCTGAAGGCGCGCCGAACACGCTCGTCTTTCCACGGGGCCTTGTCGGTGCGCATCCAGAGGGCTCCGGCCGCCGCGTCGTATTTCCACGTCTGCAGGTCTGAGCGCGCCTTCTTGATCCGGTCGCGGTCGGCTTCGCCGTACCAGTAGGAGAAGTGGACGTTCTTGCCGATGACGTCGGCGATCTTCTTCTCCTGGTCGGCGTCGCCGGTACGGACGATCTCGTCGAAGTAGGGGTAAGGCTGGGTGTGATAGTTCGGGTTGCGCTTGAACACGGCCTGGGTCGGCGGGCTGTAGGAGTCAAACAGGAAGGGCCCGCTGCCCATCAGCTTCTTGGTGGCGTCCGGCCCGGACTGGAAGGCCTTGGACATGACGTCGCCAACGCCGAGGCCCTGCAGGCTGAGGTGCTGCGGCAGGTCGGCAAATGGGAACCTGGTCGTAATCGTTACCGTCTTGGGGTCCGTTGCGTCGACCTTGTCCAGCCACCACATGACGAAGCCCCAGGCCGAGTCCTTGCTGGTAGCGAGCGTCTCCAGGCTCCACTTCACGTCTTCGGAAGTGACCGGCGTGCCGTCGTGGAACTTTGCGTCTTTCAGCTTCAAGGTGTACTTCAGCTTGTCGGGCGAAACCTCCGGCAAGGCGACAGCCAGCAGCGGCTGCACGCTTTTGTCCGTACCGTCTACACCAGGCGTGCCCGAGCGTGTCTCCAGCAGCGCGTCGTGAGTGAGCCCGGAGAACTGGCGCAGGCTGTAGTCACCGAACTTGATCAGGTCGAGGCTGCCGCCGATGTCGCCGTAGCCCTGCCAGACGAATTTGCCGCCGCGCTTGCCCTTGGTGGGGTCCAGGGTTTGCCCGGTGGTATCGGTCTGGGTGGTGGTCGATGGCTCCTCTTCGTCGTCGTCTCCGCCGCAGGCCGCGAGGAAGGCAGCCGCCGCGGCGAATCCTCCCGTGGCAGCCAGCGCGCGCCTTCGACTCGTGCGCCGGGTCATTACTTTGTTCCAGTAGTTCTTTTCTTCAGACATAGAATCAATCCTCCAGAGTTTTGGAGGCGCTCCCCTGCCGCGTGACCAGAGTGATGGGATCCTTCTTGGAGTCTGGCCGGCGGCGCGCCAGCGCGAATATCCAGCGTCTACGAATCGACGCTGCAAAGAGCCTATGGGTTTGATAGACGGCATGTCAACACTTCGTCGCAGACGTTGCGTTTTAACGAGGGATTTCATGATCCAGCGATTCTCGTTGAGATGCACGTCTGTGCGTCGAGGGCCCTTGATACCAGCCCAGACAGGGCCTGAGCCTGATATCGTTACTGCCGGAGTCGCGGCGCTTCTCACGTGTTTCTCATCCGGGGCCGAGACTCTGATAAGAGATGGCTGCTCAGCCACGCATCCTGGTGGTCGACGACGATAGCCGCATCGCGGCGGCGGTTCAGCGCGCCCTCCTGTATGAGGGCTACGCGGTTGAAGTCGCCGGAGACGGGCGAGGCGCGCTAGACAAGGCGGCGACGCAGCCCCCGGACATCGTGGTCCTCGACCTGATGTTGCCGGACATCGACGGCATCGAAGTCTGCA
>DATDOP010000055.1:0-4048 GCA_035293185.1 Dehalococcoidia bacterium
CCATCGTCTGACGATGACGACTTGTCCTTGTCGCCGCCGCCACAGGCGACGAGCAGGGCGACGAGCGGTATCGCGAACAATGAGAAGAGAATTCGGGTCTTTGGCACGCGGGTTCCTCCTGGGGTGTAGAGCGCTATCCGGTATCACGGAACTTGATGAGAATCAATCTTACTATGGTTATCGTCTCAGGTGACACAGAGAAAGAGGCCTGCTCAATTGAGCAGGCCTCTCGGTTACCTGTTCAGGGGATAGAGACTATCGCTCTTCCCTTTCGTCCTCTTCCGGCTGCTGAGGCCAGAGCGTGAGGCAGTGCTCACCCTTGAGCAGGGCAAAGGTCGCCTCGCGGTCCAGGTTGAGCAGCTGCTTGATCGCCAGGTCGCACTGGACGCTGACTTCCGAGTTGAGGTCCGCGTCCACGCGGCGGCGGATGCGGTCCCAGATGCCAGACTGGAGCATGAAGTTGGGCGAGTGCGGCCAGGCGAAGAAACTGAACGCCTCCGGGGCGCCCAGGGAAGGACGGCGGCGGCTCAGCCAGACCATGCGGTCGCGGGCTGAGCGGGCGGGCTCGACTACCTGGATCATCGGCGTTTCGCGCTCGTTGGAGCGTGTGTCGACGATCAGACGCTCGGGGAAGGTGGCGAAGCCGACGGTGAAGACGTCAGCGCTCCTCACGAGCTTGCTGATTTCGTCGAAATCAACCAGGACTCCGTTTTCGCTGTACATCTGCGCCTCCTTCCTTAGATTATCGGTCTTTCTGGGCGTTAGTATCCAGGGTTGCCGCCGCCGCCGCCCTTTTCCGGCAGGTCCGTGACCAGACAGTTGGTGGTCAGAACCATACCGGCGATGCTGACGGCGTTCTCCAGGGCGGAGCGAGTGACCTTGAGTGGGTCGATGATGCCGCGCTGGAGCATGTTGGCGAAGTCGTCACGGGCGGCGTCGTAACCCTGGCCGGCGGGCAGCGTGCGTACTTCCTGCACGATGACGGAACCGTCCTGGCCCGCGTTGACCGCGATGCGGCGCAGGGGCTCTTCCAGGGCGCGGCGGAGGATGATGACGCCGGTGCGCTCGTCGCCTTCCAGGTCAATCTTGTCCAGCACGTCCATGGCGTTGATCAGGGCGACACCACCGCCGGGGACGATGCCCTCTTCGATGGCGGCGCGGGTGGCGCTGAGGGCGTCCTCAACGCGGTGCTTGCGCTCTCGCAGCTCGACTTCGGTGGCGGCGCCGACTTTGATGACGGCGACGCTGCCGGCGAGCTTGCCGAGGCGTTCCTGCAGCTTCTCACGGTCCCAGTCAGAGGTGGTGTTTTCGAGGGCGGCCTTGATCTGGACGATGCGGCCATCGATGTCCTCGCGGGTGCCGCGGCCTTCGACGATGGTGGTCTCGTCCTTGGCGATGACGACGCGGCGGGCCTTGCCGAGGTCTTCGACCTCGACGGAGTCGAGGCGGCGGCCGAGGTCATCGCTGATCACGGTGCCGCCGGTGAGGGCGGCGATGTCGCCGAGGTTTTCCTTGCGGCGGTCGCCGAAGCCGGGGGCCTTGACGGCGACGACGTTGATCGTGCCGCGCAGCTTGTTGACCGCGAGCGTAGCCAGGGCCTCGCCATCGCAGTCTTCACAGATGATTAGCAGCTCTTTGGTGACCTTGAGCACCTTCTCCAGCATGGGGAGGATGTCGGCCACGGCGGTGATCTTCTTGTCGGTGATCAGGATGAGGGGCTCTTCGAGCTCCGCTTCCATCTTGTCGGCGTTGCTGACGAAGTAGGGGGAGATGTAGCCGCGGTCGAACTGCATGCCTTCGACGTACTCGACTTCGGTCTTGATGCTCTTCGACTCTTCGACGGTGACGACACCGTCCTTGCCGACCTTCTCCATGACCTCGCCGATGAGCTCGCCGACGGCCTCGTCGTTGTTGGCGGAGATCGCGGCGACCTGGGCCATCTGCTCGCGTTCGGTGACCGGGGTGGCCAGCTCACGCAGGCGCTCGACGACCTTTTCGGTGCCCTTCTCGATGCCGCGCTTGAGGGCCATGGGGTTGGCGCCGGCGGTGACGTTCTTCAGGCCTTCGGCGACGATCGCCTGGCCGAGGACGGTGGCGGTGGTGGTGCCGTCACCGGCGATGTCGTTGGTCTTGGAGGCGATCTCCTTGGCCAGCTGGGCACCGATGTTGGGGAAGGGGTCCTGGAGTTCGATCTCCTTGGCGATGGTGACACCGTCGTTGGTGATCGTGGGGGCGCCGAACTTCTTGTCGAGGACGACGTTGCGTCCCTTGGGGCCGAGGGTGATCTTCACGGCCTCAGCGAGGGCATCGATGCCCTCTTTCATCGCAGCGCGGGCTTCCTGGTCGAAGAGCAGCTGCTTTGCCATTGCTGACCTCCTGAGTCTTGGGTCTGTTCTAGATTCGTTAGCTTATCGGGGTTAGCACTCAGCGAGGGCGAGTGCTAAAGGCATTTTGGGGCAAAGGGCGTGTGATGCGCAAGAGGTGGCGGGCAAAATTGCGCTTTCGTTAAGTGTAAGGACTGCAGCCGGCCGGTTCTTGACTTTCGGGGCGGGAGTGGTAGTTTGAGGTTAGAACTCCGGAGTTCTGAGATCACCCATAAAAACCGAACAGGAGGGTGAAATGACGGACAGGATTCGCTGGGGAGTCTGGCAAGTTGACTTCTAAGCCCTGTCGGGCCGACAGGGCACAGCAGGCCACCGGGTTCTGCACGGAACGCGTGTAAGCAGGCTGACAGGATCAGCCCCAACACAGGTAGTTACCTGAACGCAGAATCAGGATTTCATTCGACCCAAAGCCGGAGGCCAACAGGCCTCCGGCCCTTTTTGATTCCATGACGCTCTCTCAAGACAGCAATCTCTGGCTCGCCGAAGCGCTGTGGCGCCTGGGGGCGGTGGAGTTCGGCGAGTTCACGCTGGGCCGCACGGCCGTCCGCTCGCCGATCTACCTCAACGTGCGCAAGATCATCGGCCACCCGGACACGCTGCGGCGCGCGGCGGACGTGATCCACGCCGAGATCACGGCGCTGCAGGCGATGCGCAACCCGCAGGTGGCGCATTTCGACCTGGTGGCGGGCGTGCCGCTGGGCGGGCTACACATAGCGACGGCGTATTCGCTGTGCGCGGACGTGCCGCTGGTTTACCTGCACCCGGGGCGGGATGAGACGACCGTCGAGGGCGTGTACAGCCCGGGCCAGACGGCGATTATCATGGACGACCTGGTGACGGGCGGCGGCAGCATCGCCGAGACGGCGGCCAGCCTGCGCGAGGCGGGGCTGCTGGTCAGGGACGCCTTCGTGCTGGTCGACCGGCAGCAGGGCGCGCGCGAGCGGCTGCGCGCCGAAGGGATCAATCTGCGTTCCGCGCTCAACCTTCAGGTTATCCTGAATTACCTGATGTCCAGCGGCCTCATCGAAGAGGAGCAGTACAGGCGCTCGATGGAGTACCTGGAGGCTGGTAAGTAGGATTCGAGACGGGGGCTCTGCCCCCAGGCCCCTTGGACATTGAAAGATGGGGGCTCTGCCCCCAAGCCCCGGCTAAAGACGGCGCCTGAGGCGTTGTCGTGGTCAGGACGGAAGATGGGAGCTCTGCCCCCAAGCCCCCGCTAAAGACGGCGCCTAAGGCGTTGTCGTGGTCAGGACGGAAGATGGGGGCTCTGCCCCCAAGCCCGGCCGAAGACGGCGCCAAGGCCGTCTTGCCGGGAATAGCCGGGCTCCAGTTTGGCTTGTCCCTCCGAGATGGCAGCGATGGGGCGGGTTGGAACTGAAGTTGGGACGCGCCGCGTCCGACTATTGATACACGGAGGTCCTCAGATGATTCAGTTTCGCTGGTTACTCGCGCCTGTCGCGGCCGGCCTTCTCGGCCTGATCGTTGCGTGCGGCGGCGACAAGGACAGCGGTCCGAATAGCGTCAAGGGTGACGGCTCGAGTGGCCGCGGCGGCAGCGTCAGCACGGAGCTGGACCTGAGCAACGCCGCCAACCGGCTGATGGAGCTGCGCAGCTTCAGATTCGAGGTGGCGCTGAAGATGGACTTCGACACCAGCGCGCTGAAG
>DATDOP010000056.1:0-27896 GCA_035293185.1 Dehalococcoidia bacterium
CGAACCCGGCAAAGTGGAGGTCGCCGGCGAGGTTATCAGGTCATCCCTTTTCTTCTGTGATGACGCGGGCCTTGCCCTGGAGATGGGTGCCCTTGCTGGAACCGGACTATCGAGGGATCATCTGGCTGCAGAGCTCGGCGAGGTTCTTGCTGGAGAGCACCCGGGACGCACTTCCGGGGATCAGATCACGATCTACGGTGGCGTGGGACTTGCGTTTCAAGATGCGGTCTGCGCGTGGCGTGTTTACGCGGTTGCGAAGGAGAAGGGCATCGGACAAGAGATCGACTTCCTCGCCTAGGCAGAGACCAACAACCGTTTCATCCAAAATCGCCTTCGCGTTCCTGTTGCGTGTTCCTTGTTCCTCCTCGCACAGTAAAATTGACACCGCTGCTACGTCAGACGTAACTTGAATCTGTGATTCACGGGGCGGCCCACGCTTGATCTACCTGGACTACGCCGCCACATCACCCCTGCACCCCAAGGCGCTCGAAGCGATGCTGCCGTTCCTGACGCAGCGGTTCGGCAACGCCTCCGCCACCTACTCCATCGCCCGGCAGGCGCAGAAGGCGATAGACGACGCGCGCAAGACGGTCGCCGCTGTACTTGGTTGCCGCACCTCGGACATCATCTTCACGAGCGGCGGTACTGAGTCGATCAACACCGCGCTCAAGGGCGTCGCGTTCGCCCAGAAGAAGTCGCGCGCGGGCAACCACATCATTACGACGGCGGTGGAGCACGATTCCGTGCTGAACACCGCGAACTACCTCGAGCAGTTCGGATTCGAAGTCACCTATCTGCCGGTCGATCGCCTGGGCCGAGTCGAGCCAGACGCGGTCGGGCGCGCGATCACGGAGCGAACCGTCCTCGTCTCCGTGATGCTCGCGAACAACGAGGTCGGGACGATCGAGCCGGTCGCGGAGGTTGCGCGCATCGTTGCAGAGCGCGGCCGGACGCTGCACAAGCGCATCCCGATGCACACGGACGCCGTGCAGGCTCCCGGCGCCTTGCCGCTCAAGGTCGACGACCTGGGTGTAGACCTGCTGAGCCTGTCCGGGCACAAGTTCGCCGGACCCAAGGGCACCGGCGTGCTCTACATCCGCCGGGGCACGCCTTTCGTCTCACAGCTCACCGGCGGCGGACAGGAGCGACAGCGCCGCGCCGGCACGGAAAACGTGGCGGGGATCGTCGGGCAGGCGACGGCGCTGCAGATTGCCGAGGACAACCGTCCCGCCTTCGTCGAGTCCACGACGCGGATCAGAGACCGGCTAATCGAAGCGATTACGGCGTCCGTGCCAGACTCTCACCTCAACGGCGACCCGATCAACCGCCTGCCGAACAACGTCAACGTCAGCATCCCCGGCGTCCGCGGCGATCTGCTGATCCTGGCGCTGGACAAGGAAGGCGTGGCGGCCAGCGCCGGCGCCGCCTGCGGTTCGTCGACGTGGGAGCCGTCGCATGTCCTGCTGGCGATGGGGCTGAGCATGCCTGAGGCGGTGGGCGGCCTGCGGCTGACGCTCTCCGGCGAAACGACGGACGCGGACGCGGACGCCGTGCTCGACGTCCTGCCCCGCGTCGTCAATCAGCTGCGTCCACTCGCCGCCGCCGGCTAAGACCGCCGAATCTCAAGCTTCGACACTTCCATACTGTCGCTGTCACGACATAAACTGACCACGTCATGTCCACCATCCGCGTAGAGGACGCGCGATTCACTTACCGAACCACGACCGGCTTCTTTCGCCGCCAGACGCGCGAAATCTCCGCTCTGGACGGCATCTCCTTCGAGGTTGAAGCGGGGGGACTCTTTGGTCTCCTCGGCCCTAACGGGTCCGGCAAGACCACCACCGTCAAGATCCTCACGACGCTGCTGATCCCCACCTCAGGCAGCGCCACGGTTCTCGGCCTCGATACGACACGCGACGCAGCTGCGCTGAGACGTCGCATTGGCTTCGTTTTCGGCGGCGAACGAGGCCTGTACTACCGTCTTACCGGCCGTGAGAACCTGCGCTACTTCGCGGAGCTCTACTACATCGATCCCCGTAGCCGCAACCGACGCATCGACGAGCTACTTGACCTCGTGGGCCTCACGGAACGGGCCGATGAACGCGTCATGGTCTACTCACGCGGCATGAAACAGCGCCTGCACATTGCACGCGCGTTGCTCCACGCACCCGCCGTCCTCTTGCTCGACGAACCCACGCAAGGACTGGACCCGCTCGCCTCGCGCGACGTGCGCGGGATGATCGCGGGTTTGCGTGCACGGGGCGTCACGATCTTGCTTACGACTCACGACATGTTCGAAGCAGACGCCCTCTGCGACTCGATCGCAATCCTCAACCGCGGCGGAATCGTTGCCCGCGGCACGCCCGCGGACCTCAAGCGCTCCGTGGACGACCTGAGCGTCGTGGAAATCGAGGTCAACGGCGTCGTGACGGACCCCTCACCTGATCTGCTCTGCCTGCCCGGGGTCACTGCTGCCACGCTGCAAGAGGGTGGCCCGGTCCCCCTCCTGCAGGTGCAGACGGCTCTGGGTGCTCGCGCCTTGCCCCAGCTCCTGGCGCGACTGGACGGCATCGATGTCGGCCGAGTCTCCGTGCGCGAGGCGACGCTGGAAGACGCCTACGTCAGACTCGTAGGCGGTCAGGAGAACTAGCGAGGCGATGCGAGTCGTCCTGGCATCTGCGTTCGTCCATCTGCGCATGATGGCTGCCGAGCGGTTCACGTATGCCGCGCTCATCGGCCAGCCGCTTCTCGTCGCCACGGCGGGTATCTTCATGCTGCGCCACCGCCCCGACTTCGAGGCGATCTACGTTGTCGTCGGCACGGTGCTCACCGGACTTTGGACACAGGCGCTGCTATTCAACAGCGAAGTCATCAATGTCGATCGCTTCACTGGCCGGCTCGAGTATCTCGAGGCCTCGCCAGCGCCACTCTTCGGCATCGCCGCCGGCCGCGCGGGCAGCGCCCTGATCTTCTCTGGCGGCGCCGCGATCATGGCGTATATCGTCGCAGCCTGGCTATTTGGCTACGGGCTCACCATCAGCGACCCAGCCGGATTCATGCTCTCCACCGGCCTAGCCGTCCTGTCACTCCTGGCAGTCGGTATGCTCATGGCGCCGCTATCTTTTCGCTGGATCGCGTTCGGCGGCTTTCTCTCAGGCCTCGAATACCCAGTCTATGTGCTCTCGGGATTTCTCTTCCCCATCCTGCTTCTGCCGGGCTGGTTAGAGCCGTTCAGTTACGTGCTGCCGCCCTACTGGGCAGCCCGCGCTCTGCACGCCACAAGTTCGGGAGCTACCTCGACGGACCAGTTGGGCTTGTACTGGCTCCTTCTGCTCCTCAGCAGCCTGGCCGCGCTGGCCTTGGCCCGCTGGCTGTTCACCCACCTCCTCGATAGCACGCGCCGTCATGGCATGCTAGATGCGGTCTGATGCGTGTCTTCCTTGCCTCCGCCTACTACACGTATCGAGGCACACTTGCCTGGCTGACACCGGCGATGTTCGTCGGCCAAAAGCTGCTGATTCCCTTCGGCCAGGTAACCTTCTTCAGCCTCATCGGCCGATATGGCGGCAGCCAGCCACTCGACTTCTATCTCATAGGCAACGCGATGGTCCTGGCTGCGACGGCATGCATCTACATTCCGCTGGTGATCAACGAGGAACGCCTGACCGGGACGCTGCAGTTCCTCGCCGTCTCGCCGGCCAACCGCCTCGCGCTGCTCACGGGGCGTATCTCCGGCCATCTATTGGAGGGTGTCCTCTGGATCGTCATTGCGTTCGGCTGGGCGGCTACTGTTTTCGGCCTCGACATCCCGGCATCGACCTGGGGCGGACTGATGGTGGCAATCGTCGTCGCGTCGCTGGCAGCGATCGGTCTTGGGCTCCTCCTTGGCGGCCTCGCCTACCTCTCGCTGGACATCCAGATTTCCCTGAACGGCGTCGTCTTCGGTCTTCTGCTCGTCAGCGGCGCCAATATCCCTGTCGAAGAACTCCCGGGCTGGCTCGCAGTGATAGGCGAGGTCTTGCCAGTAACCCACAGCATCGAAGCCGCGCGCCGCATCCTCGCGAGGGAGCCTTTGGGCGAAGCGGCGCCCCTGCTCGCCACCGACATTGTCATCGGAACCACCTATGCCGTTGCGGGTCTTGCCCTCTTCGGCTGGCTCGAATCGCGAGCTCGTCGCAAGGGTACCCTGGAAGGTATCTGAGGCAACGCGCCGCCCGGCGAGGGGACTGGCCCGACAGACTGCGCGTGGCGTCCCTACGCTTTCCCTCTCTACTCTGTACTATTAGGCCGCATGGCTTCAGACTTCACTGCCCGCTCCCGCCAGTACCAGGACGCCCTGTACGAAGCCTTCACCGGCAGCCAGACCGCCGTTGCCGACGCCGATCCGCTGCATCTGCTGGCGACGCTGATCGACCGGTGCCGGCCGCTGGTGATCGAAGCGGAACACGCAGGCGCCGCCCTGGACGCCCTGGAGATCGTTGCGGCGAACACGGACCTGGAGGCCGGCCTTTCGGACGCCGCGATCCGATTCGAGTCGCCGCAGCGGTTTCGCGAGGCGCTGTTCTTCGCCCGCTGCCTGGAACGCGACCCGGATGCCGCGCTCGCCCTGCTGGAAGCGCGTGCTTACCTGGAAGGCGCAACCGTGCCGGCCGGCCAGTACGCGGACCTCGCCACGGACCAGGCGGCGCTGCTGGACGCGACGACCTTCGGCGCGCTGTGGCGCGAACCGGAGCGCCGGGACTGGTTCCTGGACACCATCGACATCTGGAAGCGGGATTACGCTCCGGCCTACACGGAGAAACACGCCACCTTCAACGCCGCTCTTACCGAGATCGCGACGCAGATGGACGCGCTGGAACCGCAAACGACGGCACTCGAGCGCCTCAACGGCCTGCAGCGCCTCGGTGCGCCCCAGGCGGTGGCCGCGCTGACGCAGTTCCACGACCTAGAGCGCTTCTTCGGCTGCCCGGCGGACGTCGACGTACTGGCGCACATCCTCGCGGCCGGACCCGTCTGTCCCCTGTGCAGCTACCACCTCGGCGAGGAGCCGCCGCTGGCTGACGCCCGCCGCGTCCAGCAGGCAATACAGCGCGGCCTGTCGCACCAGCAGTCGAGGCTGGCGCAACGCGTCGTCACCCGCCTGCTGGCGCGCCCCGGACGGGCCGGCAGCGACCGCCTCGACCGCTTCATCGAGGTCGTCCAGGCCAGCGACCTCACCGGCCTCGCGTCGGTGCTCGACGAGGGACTCGTCGCCTTCCTGCGGGATCTGCTCGAGACTCCGGAGCCCGCGACGACGCTGCTCGACCAGCTGGCGACTTCTTATCCTGAGATCACCGCCGCCAACCTCGAGGAAGCGCTGGCTGAGCTGCGGATCCTGATCCAGGAGGAGTTACGCCGTAACGACGGCCGCCTGCCCCTAACGCGCCCGGACACCGACGCGTGAGCGACTTCCTGGTCGTGGGCCTGGGCAACCCCGGCGCCAAGTACGCTTCCAGCCGCCACAACATCGGCGCCGCCTGCGTCAACCGGCTGGCGAAACGCCACAAGGCCGACATGAAGACGAGCCGGCTGGCACAGCACGGTTACGCCAGCATCGAAGGAATCGAGGCCGTGCTGCTCAAGCCGCGCACCTGGTACAACGGCAGCGGTGAGGCCGTGGTCCACTACCTGCAGCGCGAGCACGTGCCGATCGAAAACGTCATCGTCCTGTACGACGACCTCGACCTGCCGGAGGGACGCCTGCGACTGCGGCCCCGGGGCAGCGACGGCGGCAACAACGGCCTCAAGTCGATCATCCAGGCCACAGACAGCCGTGAGTTCGGACGCATCCGCATCGGCATCGGCCGGCCCAAGTATCAGGGCGTCCCGTCCTGGGACCCGGACGTCGTGATCAAGCACGTCCTGGGCGCGCCTTCCCGCGAAGCCCGGCCGATCCTCGAAGCGGCGATCGACCGGACCTGCGACGCCGTCGAAGCCGTGATCCGCGACGGCTGGGAACGCGCCATGGAGGTCTACAACCGCGCAGAGGGAGGAACAGCTTGAAGATCGCACGCATCCATACCGGTGACGACGGCGAGTCGCACTTCGAGGAGATCGATCTGCGGATGGACACGACGCAACGTCGCGCAACCTCGGCAGCGATCGCCGCGACGCGGGCTACCTTCGGCGCCTCAGACGCACTGGAGCCGCAGGACTGGCATCACGCGCCCCGGCGTCAGCTGGTCGCGGTGCTCAGCGGCGTGCTGGAAGTCGAGTGCGGCGACGGCTCGACCGCCCGGTTCGGCGCCGGAGATACGTTCATCGCCGACGACCTCGCGGGCCGCGGCCACCTGACGCGTGACCTCGAAGGCCCCGTGCGTTTGCTCTACGTCCACCTGCCGGACGACCTCGACTTCAGCGCCTGGCGGGCGTAGCTCGATCTCGGCGCGCTGCTCGCGAGCGGGCGATTAACCGCCTGCAGCCGCAGGGCGTTACACTGAAGGCAGGCCCCGGCTTCGGGGCCACTTAGCAGGCCCCACAGCGCCGTGAGGGCCGTTTTGGCGTGCTCTGTATGGACTTATCCCGTCTTCTCGAACCCGTAGCAGCCGCCCTGCGCAGCGGCGCGCCCGCGGCCAGCCAGCGGATCGGCGCCTCGGATGCGGCCAAGCCCGCGGTGATCGCGGCGCTGGCGCACGCTGCGCGCGGCCCCGTCCTGGTCATCGTGCCGAAGGGCGCACGCGTCCAGGACCTGATCGAGGAACTAAGTGCCTGGCTGGGGGCCGACCATGCCCGCCGGCTACGCGCCTACCCTCAACGCGACGCCCTGCCCTACGAGCGCGTCGCGGAGGACCCGTGGGAGGTCCGCGCGCGCCTCGACGTGCTGTCGTCGCTGCACGCGGGCAACGCGCCGATCATCGTCGCAGCCGTCGAGGCCGCCGCCCAGCGCACCTTATCGCCGGAGGCGGCCCGCACGGCGCTGTCGCGCCTCTCGACCGGCGACAAGGTCAACCCCGACGACCTCCTGCACTCCTTGCAGGCCACCGGCTTCGAAATCGTGCCGCTGGTTGAGGCGCCGGGGCAGGCGGCGCGGCGCGGCGGCATCATCGACGTCTTCCCGCCGCAGTCGGACGATCCGGCGCGCATCGAGTTTTTCGGCTCGGAAGTCGAGAGCATCCGCCTGTTCGACGTCGACTCACAGCGCTCGCGCGAGCGCGTCGACGCCATTTCGCTGGGCGCCGCCTCAGAGGTCAGCCCAGACGCCATGCTGGCCGCTGAGCTGACACGCAGCCTGAACTTCGCGGCCTGCGACGAGGAGACGGAAGCCCGGCTGCGCGAGGAACTCGACGACCTGGGCCGCGGGGCCCTGCCCGTGGGCCCGAGCTTCCTGCCGGCGCTGCTTTCGCCGTACTCCCTGCTCGATCACCTTCCGGAAGGCACCAGCGTCATCCTGGACGACCCGGCGGACCTGTCGCGGGCGCTGGATGAGTACGTGGCTGAGACCGCGACCATGCGCATCGAGCGCGAGGCGCGGGGGCAACTGCCGATCGGCCTGCCGGCGGCGCAGGCTAACTGGTCAGACCTGGTGCCGCGGCTGGAACGCCTCGGCGCCGTCGAGCTTTCACGTTTCGCCACGGAGGAAGGCGGTGCGTTGCGGCCGCCCTTCTCGCCCGCCCCGGGCTTCGGCGGCCGCGTGCGCGTCCTGGCCAACGACGTCGCCGAGCTGATCAAGCGACGCGAGTCCGTGGTTATCGTTTCGCAGCAGGCCTCGCGACTGCAGACGCTGCTCGCGGACGAGGGCCTGCCCGTACGTCTGGTCGAAGATGCGCCTGACGTCTCTCCGGGCGTGATCCAGCTGCTGCGCGGCTCCCTGCCTCACGGCTGGGCCTTCCGGGGAGACGCCGCGATTACGCTGCTCTCAGACGCCGAGGTCTTCGGCTTCGTCAAGCAACGCCGCGCGCTGCGGCAGCCCGGCGCCGACCGTTCCAACCTGGTTGCCGACCTCTCTCCCGGCGACTACGTCGTGCACCTGGAGCACGGCATCGCGCGTTTCGCCGGGCTGGTGCTGCGGGAGGTTGACGGCGTTGAGAAGGAGTTCCTGGAGCTGACGTATGCCCAGGGCGACCGCCTCTTCCTGCCGGTGGAGCAGTCGGACCGCGTGGCGCGCTACGTCGGGCCGGGCGATTACCACCCCGACCTGACGCGGCTCGGCTCCGGTGAGTGGTCACGTACGCGCGAGCGCGTCCGCCGCGCCGTCGCCGACGTCGCGCGCGACCTGCTTGACCTCTACGCGGCGCGCCAGGTGCTGGAAGGCCACGCTTTTTCGCCGGACACGCCCTGGCAGCAGGAGCTGGAAGCGTCGTTTCCTTATGTCGAGACGCCGGACCAGGCCGCGGCGATCTCAGACGTGAAGTCAGACATGGAGCGTCCCCGGCCGATGGACCGCCTGATCTGCGGCGACGTGGGCTTCGGCAAGACGGAGGTGGCGGTGCGAGCGGCGTTCAAGGCCGTTATGGACGGCTACCAGGTCGGCGTACTGGTGCCCACGACGGTGCTGGCCCAGCAGCACTACAACACCTTCCGCGAGCGCCTGGCCAGCCTGCCGGCGCGCGTGGAGATGCTGTCGCGTTTCCTCAGCGACAAGGAGGCGCGCGACGTGGTGGCGGAGGTCAAGGACGGCGCCGTCGACATCCTGATCGGCACGCACCGCATCCTGCAGAAGGACGTCGACTTCAAGAAGCTGGGCCTCGTGATCATCGACGAGGAGCAGCGCTTCGGCGTGGCGCACAAGGAGCGCCTCAAGCAGATGCGCCACGAGGTCGACGTGCTCACGCTGTCGGCCACGCCGATCCCGCGCACGCTGCACATGTCGCTGGCGGGCATCCGCGACCTCTCGAACATGATGACGGCGCCGGAGGACCGCAGCCCAATCCGCACCTACGTCCTGGAGTCTGACGACCAGATCATCCGTGAATCGATCAACCGCGAGCTGGAGCGCGGCGGGCAGGTCTTCTTTGTGCACAATCGCGTCTACAACATCGAGCTGATCGCCGAGCGCATACGCAAGCTGGTGCCAGACGCCGTAGTCGGTATCGGCCACGGCCAGATGCACGAGGACCAGCTGGAGCGGACGATGCTCGAGTTCGCGCACGGCGAGATCGACGTGCTGGTCTGCACGACGATCATCGAGTCCGGCCTCGATATCCCCAACGCGAACACGATCATCATCAACCGCGCCGACATGCTGGGGCTGGCGCAGCTGTATCAGCTGCGAGGGCGGGTCGGCCGCGGCGCGGTGCGGGCCTACGCGTACCTGCTCTACGACCGCGGGCGCGCCCTCAGCGAGACCGCGCAGCGCCGCCTGCAGGCCGTGTTCGAGGCCACGGAGCTGGGCGCGGGGATGCAGATCGCGCTGCGCGACCTGGAGATCCGCGGCGCCGGCAACCTCCTGGGATCGGAGCAGAGCGGGCATATGGCGGCGGTGGGCTTCGACCTGTACATCCGGCTGCTCGGCGAGGCGGTCGAGCGCCTCAAGGCGGTGCAGCGCGGCGAGACGCCGCCGCCGCCGGCCTCGTCGCGTCCCGCCGTCGTGCTCGACATGCCGTTGACTGCCCACCTGCCAACCGCGTACATCCCGGACCTGAACCTGCGTCTTGCGGTTTACCAGCGCCTCTCGCAGGCGCAGGACGACGCCGAGGCCGCGGCGATCGAGCAGGAGTTGCGCGACCGATTCGGCGAGCTGCCGGCGGCCGCGCGCAACCTGCTCTGGGTCGTGCGGCTGCGCATCCTGGCTGCGGCGGCCGGGGTGGGCGCGATCCAGACGGAGGGCGAGAGCCTGGTCCTGCGCCTGCTGCCCGGCCGCGAGCTGGACCGGGTAGCGATCGCGCGGCGCCTGCCGGCCCACTCGACGGTGCTGAGCCACCAGGTGCGCCTCAACCGCGAGACCCTCGGTGACGCCTGGCGGGAGGCGCTGGTGCGGGCTCTGGCGGCGATCTCGCCGGCGACTGTCCCGGCTTGAGGATGATCATCACTACCGCTATCATGATGGCATGCAACGCACCACCATCTCCCTGCCCCGCGAAGTCATCGTGCGGTTGCGAATCCTGGCCGCCGAACGCCGAACCTCCATGGCTGCGATCATTCGCGAAGCGCTAGAAGAGAAGACTGAGCGGCAGCGACCCAGGCCAAGGAGCCTCGGCATGGGAGACTCCGGCCATACCGACACCGCACGCACCCTGGCCAGCGAACGCCAGCCGCCTCGTTCATGGCGCTGATTCTTGATGCGGGCCCGCTGTATGCGTCGCTAGACCGGCGTGACGCAGATCATCAGGCCTGTCGGGCTCTAATCGAAAGCGCGACTGAGTCACTCGTCATTCCCGGCCCTGTCCTCCCCGAGGTGGACTACCTTGTCTCCAGCCGTCTGCATCCGGGCATCTTGATTGCACTTCTTCGCGACATCGAGGCCGGCGCATTCCAGATAGTCGAGCCGGAGAGGGCGGACTACCCGCGGATACTCGAGATCTGTGAACGGTACGCTGACGCTGACATCGGATTCGTCGATGCCGCGGTCCTGGCCATCGTCGAACGCCTCAACGAACCCAAGCTTGCCACGCTGGACCATCGTCACTTTGGTGTCCTCCGGCCTCGTCATGTAGAGACGTTGACTCTGCTTCCATAACAACCATCCGGCGCGGGCCCGTCTCCGTCTCCTCATAACCTGGCTTCCACGCCAATCGTCGTCAGCCACCAGGTGCGCCTCAACCGCACCTGTCCCGGCTTAGCAGCCACTGAACTGCTCCTCGTAGCCTTGCCCCCCGGCCTGCGACCTCGCTACAATCGTCGAGTCTCCTGAGCGCCCCGTTATTACCTGACGCGAAATACCAACGCGGGGGCGCCGGTACCAAACTTGACGAGCGAAGAAGAACTCTGGTCAGACTCCCCTGTCGCGCCCGGTGACGCTTACGAGCACACCGGCCTGCCCGCGGCATCGACGCCGTTCGGCTCGACGCGCGTGCCGCTGCTGGTTGTCGTCTATGCCATCGGCCTCGCGCTATTCCTGGCGATCGAGCCAACGCGACCCTGGATCCTGCTGATGGTCACGGGACTCGTCGCGCTGGGCACGGACGGCATCCTGCGCGTCCACCCGGCTGCGATAGAGCAAGAGGACGCGGCCTGGACGGCGCCGCTGTTGTTCCTGCCGACGCTGATGGCGCTCAGCGCCGGCCTTTTCCTGGAGGATGCCCTCTCCGGCTACTGGGTGGTCCCCGGCGTCTGCATCGCGGCGCTGCTGATGATGGCCGTGCTCTACGCCGAATACGTCAGCGTCGAGACGTACAGTCCGATGTATGCGGGCGCACGCTTCGTCCTGAACCTCGGGACGTTCCTGACGGCGTTCGGCTTCTACGCCGTCGTCTACTCGTTCGACGTCGACCTGGTGCCGGCCGCGCTGACGGTGGGCCTCGTGAGCCTGCTGCTGGCCGTCGAGGTGTTTCGAGAATCAGAGACCGACCCGGTGCGCGCGCTGGTGTTCGCGGCGGCAATCGGCGTCGTCGTGGCGCAGGCGCGGTGGGCGCTGTACTTCCTGCCGCTGGAGAGCTACCTGGCGGGCGTCTTCCTGCTGCTGGTCTTCTACCTGACGTCCGGCCTGATCCAGCACCACCTCAACGACGACCTGCGCACGCCGGTGATTGCGGAGTTCAGCTTGATCACCGTGCTTGGGGTGATGATCGTCACGATCGGACGGCTTTTCGAATCGACGTAGGCGCTAACGTATGCCACGGATTAGAGGATTAGCAGGATTATTGACTGAGTCTGACCTGGCTGAGCCCGAACCTGAGCGGGTGCACTGGGAGCTAACGCACCAGATCATCGGCGCCGCTTACGAGGTTCACCGTACGCTCGGCCCAGGCTTTCTCGAACGCGTTTACGTCAGTGCCCTCATGAGGGAACTCACCGATGCGGGACTCACTGCTGCCGCGGAAGTCCCTATTCCCGTGACCTACAAAGGCACCGAAATCGGCCTCTACTTTGCCGACATCCTCGTGGAAAACACCGTCATCTGCGAAATCAAGGCCATCAGAGCGATCTCACGCGAACATGAAGCCCAGCTCATCCACTACCTCAAAGCAACAGGCACCCGAGTGGGCCTGCTGATCAACTTCGGTGCAAAGAGCGCAGAAGTAAAGCGAATGATGCTCTAACCAGAAGGTAATCCTGCCAATCCGTGGCAGAGCCGGGAGGCCTTAACGCTCCGGCTTGAGAAACACGGCGCCGAGAGGCGGCAGGGTGAGCATGACGGACCAGCGCTGGCCCTGGTATGGCACCGGCGCGGCTTCAACACCGCCCAGGTTTCCCTGGCCCCCGCCCCAGTAGGCCTCCGCATCCGAGTTCAGCAGCTCCCGCCAGCGACCGGGAAACGGCACGCCGACCCGGTAGTTGTGGCGCGTCACGGGCGTGAAGTTGCAGGCGACGAGGATCACGTCGTCCGGGTCCTGTGCCCGGCGCAGCATCGTCAGGACGCTGCGCTCAGCGTCGTCCGCTGCGATCCACTGGAAGCCGAACGGCTCGCAGTCGCCCTCGTGCAGCGCCGGTTCAGACGCGTACAGCGTGTTCAGGTCGCGCACCAGGCGCTGCATTCCGGAGTGCCGCTCGAAGGCCGTCAGGTGCCACTCCAGGCTCGTGTCGTGGTTCCACTCGCCCCACTGGCCGAACTCGTCGCCCATGAACAGGAGCTTCTTGCCCGGCTGCGACGTCATGTACGCGTAGAGCAATCTGAGGTTCGCGAACTTCTGCCACTCATCGCCCGGCATCTTGCCGAGCATCGACCCCTTGCCGTGTACCACCTCATCGTGCGAAAGCGGCAGGAGGAAGTTCTCCGTGTAGCCGTAGACCATGCGGAACGTCAGCTCGCCGTGGTGAAAGCGGCGATGGACCGGCTCGAGCGAGATGTACTGCAGCGTATCGTGCATCCAGCCCATGTCCCACTTCAGGCCGAAACCGAGCCCCCCGAGGTACGTCGGCTTCGACACCATCGGCCAGGCAGTCGACTCCTCTGCCACCATCAGCACGCCCGCGAACTCGCGGTGGGTGTCGATGTTCAGGCGGCGCAGGAACTCCAGCGCCTCGAGGTTTTCGCGGCCGCCGTACTGGTTCGGCGCCCACTCGCCTGCCTTGCGCGAATAGTCCAGGTAGAGCATCGACGCTACCGCATCGACCCTGATCCCGTCGGCGTGGTACTTGTCCAGCCAGAAGCAGGCGCTGCTGAGCAGGAAGGCGCGCACCTCGTTGCGGCCGTAGTTGAAGATCAGGCTGCCCCAATCCGGATGAAAGCCCTTCTGCGGGTCGGCGTGCTCGTAGAGGTGGGTGCCGTCGAAGTAGGCCAGACCGTGCTCATCCGCGGGGAAGTGAGACGGCACCCAGTCCAGGATCACGCCGATACCCTCCTGGTGCAGGTAGTCGACCAGGTACATCAGGTCCTGCGGCGTCCCGAAACGGCTGGTTGGCGCGAAGTAGCCTGTGGTCTGGTAGCCCCAGGAACCGTAAAACGGGTGCTCCATCAGGGGCAGGAACTCGACGTGCGTGAAGCCGAGCCACTTCACGTACTCAGCCAGCGGCGCGGCGATCTCGCGATACGTCATCGAGCGCTCGCCGCCCTCCGTGACGTGGCGCCACGACCCGAGATGCACTTCGTAGACCGACACGGGCTGCGTGAGGGCCTGGCGCTCGGCGCGCCGCGACATCCAGTCGCCGTCGCCCCATGCGTAATTCAGGTCCCAGACACGCGAGGCGGTCTTTGGCGGCAGTTCGGCGTAAAACGCATACGGGTCCGCCTTGTCGACAGCGAAGCCGTGGTGCCGCGACGCGATGTGATACTTGTAGACTTCGCCCGGCTGCATACCGGCGATGAAGCCTTCCCAGATCCCGCTGGTGGCGCGCGGCCGCAGCTTATTCGCGCCGCGTGTCCAGCCGTTGAAATCGCCGATTACGGAGACGGCGCTCGCGTCCGGCGCCCAGACCGCGAAGAACACACCGGCTTTGCCGTCCTGTTCCCCAGGGTGAGCGCCCAGCTTGTCGTAGAGGCGGAGATGAGTGCCCTCGTTGAACAGATAGAGGTCGTCGTCGGAAAGCAGGGAGTCGCCGTGATTAGCCGGCACCGTGTGCCTCGACTTTCGCGGCGGGCCTGAGGTGACGCATCAGCTCGGTCGCTTTCGTTATGTCATCTACGGACCCGAACTCCTCGAGCGGGTACCTCGCGCGCTGCGTCCAATTGGGGTGCCGACGCGCCGTGGTACCGGGCACGTTTTGCGATCGTGTTTCGCCCCAGGTGTCTTCCAGGTTCAACATCACCCACTCGGCGTCGCTTTCCGCCAGTAGCCGCGTGACGCCGCGATAGACCTCCGCCGTGGAGGGGTCCTCGCGGATGAGATCCCGCTGCTGCAGATGCGCGACAAGCGCCTGCTTCTCCTGCAGCCGTCCGCTCATTGTGCTCTGCTCCGCTGCCTCGGACAGCAGGCCGAGCCGGCGTCTCTCCTCCAGGTCCGCGTCCGTCCAGTAAGCGGCGAAGGGCGGCAGGTCGTGCGTGCCGAAGCTGGCGACTGATTGCCTTGCGGGCGCCGCCGCCGGCCGGTCCGGCTCGCCGGTGAACTCGAACAGCTGCACGTACATGCCGGCGACGCCGTGCTCGGCGAGGCCCTGGTTCACCTCCGGCGGCACCAAGCCGAGGTTCTCGCCAACCAGGACGGACTGGTGCCGGTGCGATTCGAGCGAGAGGATGGCGTAAAACTCTTCCGCCGGCTGCTGCACGAACACGCCGTCTTTGCTGCCGGCGCCCTGCGGTATCCAGAACAAGCGGTGGAGCCCGATGGCGTGGTCGATGCGCAGGATCCCGGCGACGGAGAGATGGTGCTGCAGATACGCGCGGACGTATTCGTAGCCAGATCTGCGCAGCGCTTCGGGATTCAGCGGCGCGAAGCCCCAGTTCTGGCCCTCCGGCGCCAGCAGGTCCGGCGGCGCACCCACGCTCATCGCTTCGACGAACAGGTCTTGATAGCGCCAAGCGTCGTAGCCGTCCGGGTGCACACCGACGGGCAGGTCCACGTACAAGCGCACCCCTCGCGCTCGCGCGGCGTGGGATACGTCCTCGAGCTGCTTCGATGCGAGCATCTGAGTGCAAGCATAGTAATCGGCGGTCTCGGCGGCGTAGTCGGAGGGCAAAAGAGAGCCGCGGCGTTGGCGATCTGGCCAGGAGCGCCACGATGGGCTATGGCGCTCTGCCGCGGCTCGGAAGGAAGCGTAGTCTGCTAGTGCCGGCCGAACCGCCGGAGGGCTGCGCCCTACCTCGTTGGCGGTGGGGCCCTGGAAGGACAGGCGGGTAAACTGCTCCAGGACTCGACGCTTGAGGGTCATTACCTCGCGATGAGGCACTGGTTCTCGAGCGTTCAGGCGGCGCGCTGCCTCCACGGTCGCGGCCGGCACCGTTGGATCTTGACTGCCACGCCCTTCAAGCCCCGTAACGGCCGCCTCCGGATCGATGTAGATCTCATTCCAATACAACCGGCTCACGGGTACGTACGGGCTCGGCTCGAACGGGGTCTCGAGGAACGTGGCCAGCAGCGGCAAGGTGGCTACGAACTCGGCGCCTTGCGAGGCCGCCCAGCCGGCGAGCGACGCGAGGTCTGCGAAGTCGCCGATCCCCCAGCTGCGGCGGGTGTGTAGCGAGTACAAGGGCAAGAAAACGCCCCAGCGCCTTGCCTCGCCCGCCGAGTACGCCCGCCGGGGCGCGGAGATGATCAGCGACCTTAGCTCACGTCCGCCGCCACGCAACGTCACCGTGTGGTAACCAGGCGGCGCCGTCAGGTTCAAGCCCAGTCTTAGGGTGACGTATTCTGTCGAGCCCACGGTCTGCCGGGGGCCAACGGCTGTCTCCGAGGCGTACCAGCGGTACGACCGCACGCCACCGCCCTCGAAGGCAATCTCCAGTTCGATTTCACCGCCGGCTTCGCGTACGGGCGCGCGCAGCTCGAGACCCGGCATGGCCCCGTCCCAGGCGACGATCACCGGCTCCAGGCGCCAGTGCCACAGCGCGCGCTGCCGCTGCCTCAAGGCGCGCGACACGTTGGCCATTCCTGGTACGGTGGCGCCGAGGCCGTTGAGGACCGCCAGCAGGGACTCCGGGCCAGCCTCGATCTCGCGATGCGCCAGGTCTGTGTACTCTGTCTGAATGCCGTACAAGCGGGCCAGGCGTTTCAGCTCGGCCAGCTCATCCTGCCGGCCTGACGTCATTCCTCGACCTGCAGCAACTCGAGGATGCCGAGCAAGGGCACGTGCAGCCAGTCCGGGCGGTTGTTCAGCTCGTAGCCGAGCTCGTACACCGCCTTCTCCAGCATGTGGATGCCGAGAAGCAGCTCGATCTCCTCAGGGCTGGCGACCAGGAGTCCCGCCTGGCGCGTCTGGTCCAGGTAAGAGCCCAGGAATATGCTGCTCACCCACACCTGCCAGAACCGGCCCCATTCGTGCGCGCGCTGCTGCGACTCTTCCGGCAGGCCGCGCTCGCGACGTTCCCTCAGGGCGCTGTGCACCGCGTAGCTGAATGACCGCAACATCCCCGCCACGTCGCGCAGCGCCGAACGCCGGAGGCGCCGTTCGCTCAGCGACCGCGCGGGCTCCCCTTCGAAGTCGGTGATCAGGAAGTCGTTGCCGGTGTAGAGCACCTGACCCAGGTGGTAATCGCCGTGGGTCCGGATCCGCGTCGAAGTCAGCGTGCGGTTTACGATCGCCCTGAACCTTGATAGGACCTCGTCTTCCAGCTTGAGCACGGCCGCTGCTTCGGGCGGCACGTCTGCCTCCGCCTTGACCTGTTGCGCCAGCAGGCCGAAGTTATTTGCGGCCAGGTTTCGCATCGACTGGTAGAGCGACCGCTGGTAGAACGGCGTGAACGCCTCCTGGATGAAGTCCGATCCCTCAGGTCCACTGGCCAGCGCCGTGTGCATCTCCGCGGTGCGCTGGCCGAGAAGGCGCGCAACTTCGGCGAACGCTCCCACGGTCTCGCCCACCAGGGGCGGCACTTCTTCTTCGGTGAGCTTCAGCATCGAGGCTACGGAAACCGGCAGCGTCTCCAACTCTGAGGAGATAGCCGCCGTCCTGTCGAAGAAGTCGCGAAGGGAGTCCAGGGTGAGCTCCCAGGCGTCGCTCTCCTTGTGGATGTACTCGGACAGGACCGCCAGGGTGATCCTCTCCCGGCGCCGCCGCTGATACTCGACCGCGCCAGCCACGCGCGGCGCGTGCTGGAAGCCGCGCTCCGTGAGGAAGGAACCGATTTCGTAGTCCGGGTTGACGCCCGGCTCCACCTTGCGAAACAGCTTGAGCAGCAGCTTATCGCCGTAGTTGATCGACGTATTCGACTGGTCAAGGCGCAGAACGCTGGGTTTCGACCCCTGAGCCGGCCTGCCGATGCGCCGCAGGGCCGGCGTCCGAACCCCCACCAGCTCACCATTCGGCGCCTTCTGGTGCACCCCGCGCTCGATCGACCTCAAGATTGAGTTGGCGAATTCTTCGTCGTACAGCGCGTCGAACAAGACTCCCTGCTCGCCGCTCTCGACCGAACGCACTCTCAGGAAGACAGCGTCCGGTTGAGTCGTCTGGCGCTGGAAGGCCCCATCTCCGCTCTCGTACGCCAGGGGCAGCACGTAGGTCTCCGGCGACCCCTCGGCGTACTGGACGTTGACGAAGCAGAGGTAGGCCGGCGACGTGCCGTTGCGCAGCAACACCGACTCGCCGATCGTCGCGGAGCGCACGCTGCGCCCCTTGCCCGCGAACCAGCGTCTTGTCCCCAGAAACGCGGGAAGCTGCCGCGCCAGCGCTCCTTCGGCGTCCTGCGTCAGGAGGTCCGTCCAGCTCCCGGCATGGGTCACCAGCGGCGCCTCACCGTCGTCGTTCAGCCAGGTCATGGCCGTCGCTTCGATGCGCGCGGGTTCAATCGAGAACCAGTAGAAGCTGTGCGGCCCCAGGGTGAGGAAGTACTGCCCCTCGATCGGGCCGGGCATCTCGATGCGGCCGAACATTTCGAAGAGCGAGAGCCCCTTGAACTCACTCAGGTCAAGAGTCACGCCCTGGACGAAGCGCGAGAGGTTCGCCACGACCAGGACCTTCTCGTCCTCGAACCGGCGAACGAAGGCCAGCACTTTGCGGTTGTCCGGGCTGAGAAACTCCATCGTGCCGCGGCCGAAGGCCCTGTAGCGCTTGCGCAGCGCGATCAGCCGCCTGGTCCACCAGAGCAACGAGTGCGGATTCTCGTTCTGGGCCTCGACGTTCACGGTTTCGTAGTGATACTCGGGGTCGATAATCACGGGCAGGAAGAGCTTCTGCGGGTTGGCCCGCGAAAAGCCGGCGTTGCGGTCGGCGCTCCACTGCATCGGCGTGCGCACGCCGTTGCGGTCGCCGAGATAGACGTTGTCGCCCATGCCGATCTCGTCGCCGTAGTAGAGGACCGGCGTCCCGGGCAGCGAGAACAGCAGGCCGTTCATCAGCTCCACGCGCCGGCGATGGTTGCCGAGCAGCGGCGCCAGACGCCGCCGGATGCCGAGGTTGATGCGCATGCTCTGGTCGACGGCGTAAACGCGGTACATGTAGTCGCGTTCTTCGTCTGTGACCATCTCGAGCGTGAGCTCGTCGTGGTTGCGCAGGAATACGGCCCACTGACAGTTCTCCGGAATCGCCGGCGTCTGCCTGACGATGTCGACGATTGGGAAGCGATCCTCCATGTGAATCGACATGAAGAGGCGGGGCATCAACGGGAAGTGGTAGGCCATGTGGCACAAATCGCCGTCGCCGAAGTAGGCCACGGCGTCCTCGGGCCATTGGTTGGCCTCCGCCAGGAGCACGCGGCCCTCGAAGTTCGCGTCGATGTGCGCCCGCAACTCGCGCAAGAACTCGTAGGTCTCAGGCAGGTTCTCGTTGCTGGTACCGTCGCGCTCGTAAAGGTACGGCACCGCGTCCAAGCGCAGGCCGTCGACGCCCATCTCCAGCCAGAAGTCCATCGCCCGAATGATCGCGTCTTTGACACGCGGGTTGTCGAAGTTCAGGTCCGGCTGGTGGCGATAGAAGCGGTGCCAGTAGTAAGCGCCCGCCTGAGCGTCCCAGGTCCAATTAGACGACTCGAAGTCTTTGAAGATGATCCGCGTCTCTTTGTATTTATCCGGCGAGTCGCTCCAGACGTAGAAGTCGCGCTGAGGGCTGCCCGGCGCCGCCCGGCGCGCCCGCTGAAACCAGGCGTGCTGGTCCGACGTGTGGTTGCAGACCAGCTCCGTGATCACCTTCAGGCCGCGGCGATGCGCCTCCCGGATGAACACGCGCACGTCGCGCAGGCTGCCGTAGCTGGGGTGCACGTCGGTGTAGTCGGCGATGTCGTAGCCATCGTCCAGCAGCGGCGACGGGTAGAACGGCAGCAGCCATACGGCCGTTACGCCGAGGTCCTTCAGGTAGTCCAGCTTCCCCGTGAGCCCGGCGAAATCGCCGATGCCGTCTCCGTCGCTGTCGGAGAAGGCGCGCACGTGCAGCTCATAGATGACGGCGTCCTTATACCAGTCAACGGCGCCGCTCAGGGCCTCTTCGCGCCCGTTCTCCGACATCCTACCGTCCCCCGACCTGCGGCCATTCGACCGCGAGCAGGACGTGCCCAGGCAGCACCTGCGGGTTCAGCTCCACGTAGTTCCACTCGCCGTGCCAGGTGTAGTGCGCGCCGTCGAGCAGGTCGCGCATCTCGTACGCTTCGCCGGGACGGAGACCGAAGTCTGTGACCGGCACGCGAACCCAGCCCGACTGGACGTTGTGCGGGTCGAGGTTGACCACGCAAACGATGCGGTTCTTTCCGTCGTCGCTCAGCTTGGCGTAGGCGAAGATCTGCTCGTTGTTGCATTCGAGCTGGCGGTAGTTGTCGTTGCGCTGCAGCGCCGGGTTTTCCCTGCGAGCCTTGTTCACGCGCCCGATCAGCTCGCTGAGGCTGTGCGGCGCGTCGAGGTCCCAGCGCTTGATCTCGTACTTCTCGGAGTCCAGGTACTCCTCGCTGCCGGGCTCGCGCGGGTGGTCCAGGCACAGCTCGAACGCCGGACCGTAGATGCCGTAGTTGGCGTTGAGCGTCGCCGCCAGGAGCAGCCGGATCACGAATGCCGGACGCCCGCCCTGCTGCAGGTAATCGTGGAGGATGTCGGGTGTATTCGGCCAGAAGTTGGGCCGGCAGTACTCGCTCACCGGTGTTTGCGTCAGCTCGTCCATGTATTCGGCCAGCTCCCAGCGGGCGTTTCGCCAGGTGAAGTAGGTGTAGGACTGGCTGAAACCGAGCTTCGCCAGCCGGTACATTGTCCGCGGCCGCGTGAACGCCTCTGACAGGAACAGCACGTCGGGATGGTCGGCGCGGATGCGGCCGATCAACCACTCCCAGAAACCGAACTGCTTCGTGTGGGGATTGTCGACGCGGAAGAGGCTGACGCCCTGGGCGATCCAGTGACGCACCACGCGCTCGACCTCGTCCCACAGCGCCTGCCAGTCCTCTGTCTCGAAGTCCAGCGGGTAGATGTCCTCATATTTCTTCGGCGGGTTTTCGGCGTAGCGTACGGACCCATCCGGACGGTGCTTGAACCAGTCCGGATGCTCTGTCACCCAGGGGTGGTCCGGCGAGCACTGCAGCGCCAGATCCAGCGCCACTTCGATGCCGCGTGCCTTCGCGGCCTGCAGGAGCGCCTGGAAGTCCGCCAGCGTGCCGAGTTCGGGATGCACGGCGTCGTGCCCGCCTTGCGCGCTGCCGATCGCCCAGGGACTGCCGGGGTCGTCCTTCTTGCCCCTGGGGTGGTTGTTCTTGCCTTTGCGGTGCGTCTTGCCGATTGGGTGAATCGGCGGCAGGTAGAGCACGTCGAAGCCCATCTTCTCGATGTAGGGCAGCCAGTCGATCGTCGTCCTGAAGGTGCCGTGCTTGCCAGGCTCCCCGGACGTCGAGCGCGGGAAGAGCTCGTACCAGGCGCTGAAGCGCGCCTTCTCCCGATCGACCACGATTCGCTGGCAGACGTCGTAAGCAGTCACCGGTCCTCGCGGGGCATAGCGAGCCATCAGCGCTTCGAGGGCGTCCTCAAATGCGACTTCGGCGCGCGTGCCGGCCGGAAGCTCCTTTTCGATGGCATCCGCGCGCCGCAGGAGCTTCGCCGAGTCAGCTTTGGGCGCGTTCTGCGCCGCCTCGCGCACCAGTTCGGCGCCCGTCACCAACTCCAAGGCCACGTTTTGATTCGCTTCGTAGCGCTTTTCGAGGTCGCGCTTCCACGTCCGGAAGTGGTCGATCCACGCTTCAAGCCGGTAGGTGTAGGTCTGCCGGTGAACCACGCGAAATTCACCGCGCCAGTGGTCGTTGCCCAGCAGCGTCATCGGTGTTTCCTGCCACGCAGGTTCGTCCGCGGCCCTGAAGTAAAGCCGGCAGGCGATCTCGTCGTGCCCGTCCGCGAAGACGTCTGCTTCGACGCGAACGGAATCGCCCACGGTGCGCTTCACGGCGAAACGGCCGCCATCAACCTCAGGCTGGACGTTCTCGATTACGACGCGGCTGCGGTCGGGAATGGGGTTTCCGTCCGGCCTTGCGTCCATGGCGGGGCTTCCAACGCGACGAGCCATCTCCGATAGTATTGCAAACATTCGGCCCGCTACATACTCGACGGACTACGCAAGGCCACGAATGGGAACCCCTAGAGGAGCGCAACAGGCATGACGGCTGAAAACGCACTCGGCCCGCTGGTCCTCGCCGGCTCCGGCGAGTACACGCCCGCGATGGACATCGTCGATACGTATCTCATCGAGCACGCGGGCGGGCGCGCAGTGATACTGATCGCCACTTCGTGCGCCATGGAGGGCGACGACGTCATGACGAAGTGGGAGCAGCTGGGGGTCGCGCACTTCAAGAGGCTGGGAATCGACGCCACGCCCGTGCGGATCAAGGACAGCGACGACGCAAACGTCCCGGCCAACGCCGAACGCATCGCCGAAGCCGGCCTGGTCTGGTTTAGCGGCGGCAGCCCCGTCTACCTGGCACAGGCCTTCCACGAGACGCTGGCCTGGCAGGCGCTGGAGTCGGCGAACCGCAGGGGAGCGGCGGTCGCGGGCGCTTCGGGCGGTCTCGGCGTGCTTAATGCCCACGTCCCGTCGGCCGATAACACGGGGCCGACGGCGCTGGGCCTCGCAGCCCCGGTGCGCGCTCTCGCCCACTTCGACCGCGCGGAGCAGCGCCGTCCCGAGTTCATCGAGCGCGTCGTTTCGAGCCTGCTGCCGGGCCAGATGGCGGTCGGCGTGGACGAGGACACCACGGTCGTCTGGACGGAGAGCGCCTGGCGCGTGATGGGACACCAGCGTGCCGTACTCTTCGTGGGCCAGGAGCGCCACGTCTACCGCCATGGCGACGTCGTCCCCGGCCTGCCCCCGCCGCATCGCGCCTCTTCATGAGCGGCGACCCGACGCTGGCCACGGAGGCGTTCTGCTACCTGACGACCACCGGGCGCGTCACGGGCCGCGCGCATGAGATCGAGATCTGGTTCGCGCTGCAGGGCGATACGGCGTATCTCATGGCGGGCGACCACGGCTCGGACTGGGTGCGCAACGCGCGCAAACGGCCCGCCGTCAGCCTGCGCATCCGCGATCGTATCTTCATAGCCAGCGCCCGCGTCGTCACCGACCCCACCGAAGACACGCTCGCCCGCCGCCTCTTGCTGGAGAAATACGCCACGTCCACCAATGACCTCGAATCCTGGGGCCGTGACGCCCTGCCCGTCGCATTGGACCTGCAGGCGTAGCTCTGGCCGTCTGCCCGTCTGCTGCCGAAGGGTCGCCAACTCCGTCAAATTGACACACGAGTCTCAGATTCGATAAATTGACAAGGCCCACTTGAAGGAGGACTCGGTTGGACGCTGTCGTCCGCACCGGCGGAAAACAATATCGCGTGCACGAAGGTAGCGTGCTCGACGTCGCCACCATGGACGTTGAGCCAGGCTCCCAGGTGGAGCTGCGCGACGTCCTGATGGTCCTCGATGGCGGCAAAGTCACGGTCGGGTCCCCTAACGTCGCCGACGCCGTGGTTGTCGCAGACGTGGTGGAGCACGGCCGGGGCAAGAAGGTCGTCAGCTTCAAATACAAGGCCAAGACGCGCTACCGGCGTAAGAAAGGCCACCGTCAGGGCTACACCAAGCTAGAGGTTACGCAGATCCGCATCGGTGATGCTCCGGCGCCGGCTCGTCGCCGGGCTGCAGCAGCCGTGCCTGTCGAGGAGGCTCCCGGCGCCGAAGAGGCCCCGGCCGCCGAGAAGCCGGCGCCCCGCCGGCGAACCCGCGCTGCCGCTACGGAGACTCCGGCCACGGAGGCTTCAGCTCCCGCACGGCGCCGCCGCACCACGAAAGACGCCGAGTAACAGGAACAAGAGATGGCTCACAAAAAAGCAGGCTCCAGCAGCAAGAACGGGCGTGACAGCAACGCCAAGCGACTCGGCGTGAAGCGCTACGACGGCGAAGTCGTGAAGCCGGGCATGATCATCGTGCGGCAACGCGGCACACGCATCCATCCCGGCGAGAACGTCGGGTTAGGCCGCGACCACACGATCTTTTCGCTGGTGGACGGCAAGGTGAAGTTCGGGCCGTACGCCAAGGGCCGCCGCAAGCAGGTCAGCGTTTACGGAGAGGTAGCGGTCTAATGAAGCCCGGCGTTCACCCCAACTACATCGAATCGACGGTCATTTGCGCCTGCGGCAACACCTGGAAGACGCGCTCCACGAAGGAAACCGTCCACTTGGACATCTGCAGCCGCTGCCACCCGTTCTTCACCGGAGAGCAGCGCATCGTCGACACTGCCGGCCGGGTCGAGCGTTTCCGCAAGCGCTACGAGAACGTCAAGCCGCGCAGCTAACCCAGGACGCAATGCAATCACGAAAGGCCGCCATGTGGCGGCCTTTCCGTTTGTTGGAGATCGCGCGTTGACACAGCCTTCCGGCCATCCCTAGATTGCGCGCATCAAGATAGAAGGGGCCAGACAATGAAAGACATCCTGGTTGGCTTCAGGACCTTCCTGATGCGCGGCAATATCGTCGACCTGGCGGTCGCTGTGATCATCGGCATTGCCTTCGGCGCGGTGATTGACTCGCTGGTGACGAACATCCTCACGCCGGTCATCGCGATGATCGCCGGCGAGCCGAGCTTCGCCTCGCTCGACTTCGAGGTTAACGGAGCGTTCTTCCGGTACGGAGCTTTTCTTGACTCGGTCTTCTCCTTCGTCTGCGTGGCGGCGGCCGTCTACTTCTTCGTGGTCGTACCCATGGACAAGCTAAACGCCCGCCTGCGTGCAGGCCAGCCGGCGCCGGACGCGACTACGAAGCTTTGCGGCGAATGCCTGAGCGAGATTCCGCTCGCCGCACGGCGTTGCGCCCACTGCGCCCAGCCCGTGGCGTAGACCTGCGGTTCATGAAAAGGAAGGGTCCGGGTTAGACAGGAGCGTCTAGCGCGCAGGCTTACCCCTGACCTTGTCGACGAGCAGCCAGGCGCTGGGCAGGACCATCGAAGCCGCCATCAGCTTCATCAGGTCGCCGACGATGAAGGGGTACAGGCCACCCTTCAGCGTCTTGTCCAGCGTGCTCGAACCGGAGATGAGCTCGGAGATCGCCTTGCTGCCGCCGGGAGGAATCCAGTCGGTGCCGATGAGGTAGCCCAACCAGAGCAGGCCGGGCACATAGATGAGGACGTTCGCGGCGAGCATGCCGAAGTGGACCCATTGCTTGCGGTCCCAGCCGCGCTCGGAGAGAAAGCCGGAGAGCGCCGCCGCCAGGATGAAACCGACGACGTAGCCGCCGCTCGACAGCTCCCAGAGCGCGCGCTCGGTGCCTTTCCAGGGCAGGATGAGGTGGAGGTCCCAGGTCCCGGAGGTCGGCGAGACCGCGGGCGTGAACACGGGCAGCAGGAACATCCCGGCCAGCGCGTAGAGCGTCGTTGCGCCGGCGCCGCGCCAGGCCCCGAGGGCGCCGCCCGCCACCAGCACGCCGAACGTCTGCATCGTGATCGGCACCGTCGTCCAGGGCAGACGCACCTGGATTTGCGCGCACAGCGCCACGAGTCCAGCGCCACCGAGCATCAGCGCGATATTCCGAGCCCAGATCATCGCCCGGCCGGCAGAATCGATCCTCGGGAAGAGAGCGTCGGCCAGCGTTGGCGAAGCGGCGTAGTGCATCTGCAGCCTCCCTAAGTCCCTCCCTGGGAAGGACGCCGCGCCTATGATGGCCTAACGTGACGCCTAAAGAGAAGCGCGGATTGCCGGCGGCTACTTCGGTTCTACCTGGAAGAAGGCGACCATGCCGTTCTGGTAGTGGCTGACCGGGCGCTGACCCGGCGGCTGCTCCGTTATGTTGCAGATCAGCAGGTACTTCCCCGGTGTCAGGTCCAGCTCCAGCGAGCGGGTTGTACCGGCGGCGAACGCCTCGATCTCTTCGATGATGTTGACCTGCGCCTCGGTGACGTTGCCGTTCTCCACGGGCAGGCCCTCCGGCGAAAGGTCGCTTTTGACGACGACGAACTCGTGGGGGATGGTGCCAGCGTTGGCGACTTTGAAGTTGACCTTGCCTTCCGTTATGTCATCAAGAGATGGTGTCACGCTCCACTCCTTCAGCGATACGGTGACCTCCTCTGCCTTGCTGCCGCCGCTGCCACAGGACGCCAGCAGCAGCGCCGCCGCAGCGCTGATCGCGAAGACGAGTCTCATGTGCGCTCCCTTCATTGCCATGTCGTTAGCCTAGCTCACGCGACGGTTTCAGATTCGATTCAAAGCTGATAGACCGGTGTTTCAGGGCTGTGTAGACTGCGACTCAGCATGCCCACAGCCCCCTACGGCTCCTGGCGATCGCCGATTACGGCCGACCTTATCGTCTCGGCGAGCATTGCTCTGGGGCAGCCTCGGTTCGCGGGGGACTGCGTCTACTGGCTGGAATCGCGGCCGACGGAGGGCGGGCGGTACGTGATCGTGCGGCGGCGGCCGGATGGGAGCACGGAGGACGTGAACCCGGCGCCGCTGAACGCGCGGACGCGGGTCCACGAATACGGCGGCGGCGATTTCGTGGTGGCGGAAGACGGGACGGTGTACTTCTCCAACTTCGCCGACCAGCGGTTGTACTTCGCACTATCAGGGGGTGAGCCGGCGCCGCTGACGCATCGGGAGGGGGTGCGATACGCGGATGCGGTGCTCGATCCGGCGCGAAACCGGTTGATTTGCGTGCGCGAGGACCACTCCGGTGGGGACGCCGGGGGAGATGTGGGGAAGAATGGGCGTTCTACTCCCCTACCGGAGGCGAAGAACACGATCGCGGCGGTGGACCTGTCGACGGGCGACGAAACGACGCTGGTGGAGGGCCACGATTTTTTCGCTTACCCGCGGGTCAGCCCGGACGGCGGGTCTCTGTGCTGGATCGCGTGGGACCACCCGAACATGCCGTGGGACGAGACGGCGCTTGCGGTGGCGGGCATTGGGGCTGACGGGTCGTTGTCGGACGAGCGGGTGGTGGCGGGCGGCAGCGGGGTTTCGATCTTCCAGCCGGAGTGGTCGCCGGACGGGCGGTTGTACTGGGTGTCGGATGAGACGGGGTGGTGGAATGTGTGGCGGGAAGCATACGGGCATACGGGCATACGGCCAGACGGGCAGAGCGGGACGGAGGCAACCGGGCAAAGAGGCAAAGAGGCAAAGGAGATCGCGGGGGCTGGTCAGACGACGGGGCCTCTGCAGACGGGCGGACGGGCAGAGGCGGTGGTGGGGATGGAGGCGGAGTTTGGGGCGCCTTTGTGGCAGTTCGGGGAGTCTACGTATGGGTTCGATGGGGCGGGACGGATTGTGTGCGCGTATTGCGTGGCGGGGTTCTGGCGGCTGGGGAGGATAGAGACGGCGACGGGGACGCTGAGCGAGATCGAGACGGGGTATTCGCTGGTGCGCGACGTGAGGGTGCGCGGGGGGCGGGCGTTGTTCTTCGCGGGGTCGCCGGACGCGCCATCGGGGCTGGTGTCGATGGACGTGGCGAGCGGGGCGTGCGAGGTGGTGAAGCGGAGCTCGTCGATTGAAATCGATGCGGGGACGGTGTCGCGGCCGGTGGGGGTGGAGTTCCCTTCGGGAACGGGGGCAAGAGGCAAGAAGCAAGAGGCAAGAGAGACGGCGTTTGGGTTCTTTTACGAGCCCCGGAACAAGGATTACGCGGGGCCGGCGGGGGAGTTGCCGCCGTTGATTGTGATGTCGCATGGGGGGCCGACCGCGGCGGCGGCGGCGGTGCTTTCGGCGCGGGTGCAGTTCTGGACGAGCCGGGGCATCGCGGTGCTGGACGTGAATTACGGGGGTTCGACGGGCTACGGGCGGGCGTACCGGGAGCGGCTGAACGGCCGCTGGGGGATTGTCGACGTGGACGATTGCGTGGCGGGGGCGCTGTACCTGGTCGAACGGGGGCTGGTCGACGGCGGGCGGCTGGCGATCACGGGCGGTTCAGCGGGCGGCTATACGACTCTGGCGGCGCTGACGTTTCGCGACGTGTTCAAGGCGGGGGCTTCGCACTATGGCATCGGCGACCTGTCGGCGCTGGCGTCGGACACGCACAAGTTCGAGAGTCGCTACCTGGACGGGCTGGTGGGCCCTTACCCGGAGCGGGCGGACGTGTACGAGGCGCGCTCTCCGATCCACCACGTGGCGGGGCTGAGCTGCCCGGCGATCTTTTTCCAGGGGCTGGAGGACCAGGTTGTGCCGCCGAACCAGGCGGAGTCTATGGTGGCGGCGCTGCGGGCGAAGGGGGTGCCGGTGGCGTACCTGCCGTTTGAGGGGGAGCAGCACGGGTTCCGGCGAGCGGAGAACATCAAGCGGTCTCTGGAGGCGGAGCTGTACTTTTACGGGCGGAT
>DATDOP010000057.1:0-6596 GCA_035293185.1 Dehalococcoidia bacterium
AGAACAGCCCGCCCCACAGCAGCGCGAACACCGCCACCGCCGCCAACGACCCGCCGCCCAACGGCAGGCTGCGACGCCACAACGCGACCGCCAGCGCCAGCGGCAACGGCACAAACAGGTAGATGCCCATCGCGTTGATCAGGAACAGCCACCACGCGCCATCGCCCACTAGCTGCTGCACCAGCAGCCAGCACCCCACCCCCGCGAGGTAGACCGCCGCCAGCCACCACGCTGTTGCTTCGATTCCACGCGGGTGGGCCCGGGACAGCCGCAAACGAGTCAGCGCCATACCGGCCTGTACGCTACAGCATCGGCTAGGGTTTGCCCTATCAGAAGCGCTGGGAAGCGCCGGCCTTCCAGACCGTGTGTTGCGGATCAGGATCGCCGTGACTCGTCGTGCGGGTGAGCAGGCAGGTCTCGATCTTGAACTCGACCAGCGTCTGGGCCGCGAGTTCCGGCGTCAAATCCGGACGCTCCTCCTGAAACAGGCGCTCAGCCTCGCTGCGCAGATCAGCGTCGCGCAAGACCTGAACCTCGCCTGTGACGTAGAAGACGTCTTCATTCTCGGGCAGCGGGTAGGAGTGCAGCGCGTAGCGCCCATCCCGCAGCAAGTCCCGCAGCTTGGGCGAAGGGATGATGAAGGCCAGCAGCCGCGACTCGGCGATCAAAGGGCAGACAGGATGCACCCGCGGCCCGCCGTCTCTCCGCACCGTACCCAGCAGCGCCAGGCCAACCCCGAAGAAATAGAACAGCTCCCGCCCGGCCTGCGCCAGGTCCGGCCGCAGGCGCTCAAACTCGGCCCATCTCACCACTAGCGCACCCCGCCCGTCTCCCTGTTGCCTGTTGCCTCTTGCCTGTTGCCTGTTACTTGTTACTTGTTACTTATTACCTGTTGCCTGTTGCCTGTTGCCTGTTACTTGTTACCTGTTACTTGTTACCGACTCGCCGCCACGTCCTGCACGTTAAGCTGCAGCGCCCCGCCGTTCTCGCTCGGCCCGTAACGGTCAGACGAGAGGCTGTACACCACGTCCACGTGCGAGCCCTCCTCGGGCGGCGCGCCCTCCCAGCCAAACGCGATTGCCGGCCAGACCACGGCGCCGCTCTTCAGCTTCAGGCGCAGGTGCCGGTCTCCCTGGCCCACCGTCTTCGCCTCCACCACGCTCACGTTCCGGCTCAGCAGCGCCGCTTCCGGATTGCCCTGACCGTGCGGCTCCAGCTTGCCCAGGAAGCGGATCTCCTGGCTGCGCAGCTCGTTCAGCGGCCACTCCGCGTCGATGTCCAGCACCGGCGTCAGGTCGTAGCCCTGCAGCGCCTGCGCCGCGTGCTCCAGCAGGCGCTCCTCCAGCTCCGCCAGGCGTTGGCTGCGGATCGTGAAGCCGCCGGCCTGCTTGTGCCCGCCGAAGCGCTCGAACAGGTCGCCGCAAGCCCGCAGGCCGCCCGTGATGTCGTACTCCGTGATCGAACGGCAGCTGCCGCGGCTCTCGCTCTCGCCCTGCTGGTACACCGCCGCCGGCCGCCCCAGCGACTCCACCAACCGCGACGCCACCAGCCCGATGATCCCCTGGTGAAAGTCGGCGTGGCCCACCAGCGTCAGCGGCGCGCCGGCCTTCGACGCCGCCAGCCCGCGCGCCAGCTCCTGCGCCTCCAGCGTCATGCGCTGCCGCTCCCGGTTCAGCGCGTCGATGTTCGTCGCCAGCTCCAGCGCGGTGTCGTCGTCGCGCGTCAGCAGCAGGTCCAGCGCCAGCTTCGCGTCTGCCAGCCGGCCCGCCGCGTTGATCCGCGGCGCCAGGCTGAACGCGATCGTCTCCGCGCTCACCGCCTTCGTCTTCAGGCTCGACACCTCGACCAGCGCCCGCAGGCCCGGACGCTGCGTCTTCGCGATCGCCGCCAGGCCCCGGCGCACCAGCTCTCGATTCTCGCCCAGCAGCGGCACCATGTCTGCCACCGTGCCCAGCGCCGCCAGCTCCGCGTAGCGCGACTCCGGGAACTCACGCCCCTCCGATTCATACAGCGCGCCCGCCAGCCGGAACGCCAGCCCCGCGGTCGAAAAGTCCGCGTAGGCCTCGGACTCTCTCAGCTTCGGGTTGAGCAGCGCGCTCGTCTCTGGCAGCAACGCCGGCGGGATGTGGTGGTCGACAACGACCACATCCATGCCCAACCCCCGCGCGTGCTCGACCTCCGGGTTTGCGGTTGTGCCGCAGTCGCAGGTCACCAGCACCTCGACGCCGCGGTCGGCCAGCGAGTCGATCGCGCGCACGTTGAGGCCGTAACCCTCGCGCTCGCGGTGCGGGATGTAGGGCATGGCCTCGCCGCCGAGGTCTCGCAGCGTCTCGGTGAGGATCGCCGTCGACGTAATGCCGTCAACGTCGAAGTCGCCGTAGACGCCGATCAGTCTTCGCGACCTCACGGCCTCGCGCAGCACCCTCAGCGCATCATCGAAACCCGGCATCAGGAAAGGATCGCCGAACTCGGTCTCGCGGCCGCCCAGGAACCGCTGCACGTCCGGGTTGGACCCGACGCCGCGATTCTCCAGGACCAGCGCCACGAGTTTCGGGAGGCCGCTGTGCTGCAGACGGCCCCTCAGCGGCGTCTCACGCAGGCGCCAGCGCTTGCGCTGGCCGGCGAAGGATCGTAGCGGGTTCGATACAATCGCGGCTTCCATATGACCTTTTACAGGACCCCGATTCGCCCCTTTAGCGGGGTCTGGGGGTGTCCCCAGCTTTCAACACCCTTCCAACTCGAACGCATATTCGACTACGCCGCGGCCCCTGTCAAGACACCGCCACCACGCCCCTCACAGCCGGACAACCCGACGTGAACGGCGTTAGCCATACAGGCGTAGCCCCTCTCCTCGCAAGGAGAGGGGGTTGGGGGTGAGGTAACCCCCTACCGGGCGCCATGCACGTACCCTCATCTCTTAAGGCCAACAAGAGATCGGCCCACGCCCCTCACAGCCGGGCAACCCGACGTGAACGGAGTTAGCCGTACAGCCGTAGCCCCTCTCCTCGCAAGGAGAGGGGGTTGGGGTGAGGTTCTCCCAGAGGGGGCAGAGCCCCCGCGTTCAATACCTTTAGCTAACCAGGCGGACGTCTGCAGCCCGGCTGCGGCTGGGGTTGCGCGGATCAGGCTGAATGTTGAACTCCACCGTCTGACCCTCTTTCAGGTCATCGAAGCCGCCTGCGGCCAGCGCCGTGGTGTGAAAAAAGACTTCCTCGTTCGAGTCGCTGGACTGAATGAACCCGAATCCGCGGTCACGGACGATGCGGGTGATCTTTCCGGTTGCCAATGCTAGGTACCTCGTTCTCCGACAGACAGTCAGAGTCTACAGAGCCCCGAAGGGCAAACTCAGAGTACCGGCCTAGAGAGCGTAGGAGAGCTGTCTAAAGAGAGCGTGCTGCCTGCGAGTCGTAGGGGTGGGACTCTTTCGAAGACGCAGCCAGTATACACAAATCCTCGGCCCGTCCATCAGGCAAGGCTCTGCCCGCCGTGCGTCGGCCGCCGTGGCAGCCGCTCACCCGGGATCACCAGTTCGGCCGGCAGCGCGTAGATCACGTGCCCGCACGTGAAACAGGTGCTGTCGCCGGTGTTTCCGTCCGGTAGCATCCTGCCCCGGCAGCGCGGACACGCCATCACTTTTTCCTCAACTGTCATGGTTCCCTCCATACCCGGGGTCGCCATGCAGCAAACCAGGGCTCTCGTGATTCTTTGGGTCGCTATTCGGCTGACCAGTCCCCGCTTTTGCCGCCCGTCTTGCTGACCAGCCGCACGCCATCGACCCTCATGCCCCGGTCGACCGCTTTGCACATGTCGTAAACCGTCAGCGCCGCCACCGAAACCGCGGTCAGCGCCTCCATCTCCACGCCTGTCTTGCCCGTCGTCCGCACCGTCGCCACGATCTCGATCGCGCTCCCCGCCTCGTCCGGCGTCAGCTCCACGTCGATGCCGCTCAGCAGCAGCGGGTGACACATCGGGATCAGCTCGGACGTCTTCTTCGCCGCCATCGTCCCCGCAACTTGCGCGGTAGTGAGGACGTTCCCCTTCGCGATTTCGCCCCGCTGCAGCAAACGCAGCGTCTCCGGCTGCATCACGACGCGTCCCCTGGCGACGGCCACGCGCAACGTCTCATCCTTCGCCGACACGTCCACCATGCGCGCCCGCCCCGCGTCGTCAATGTGCGAAAGCTTCCGTTCGCTCGTCATAGGCCTAGCGTAACACTCTGAAGAAGTTATCCCCGATTTCCATGAGGAGCCGGGAGTCACTCAACCTTGTGCTCTGCACATATTCGAACTCTATTGACTCGATAACCTGCGCCAGTCTTGCTCTGCCGCGGGCCTGACTGCACCGAAATGAGATCCGTCCCAGGCGCCTGAACATCTGTCGCGTGCCTCTCGGCGTTCGCGAAGCCAGCCGGCGAAAGTCCTTTTGGTTCCACGTCACGACGATCGCCTCCATCTCGTCACCCATTGCTGCGATGACAGGGTCCGGTGTTCCAGGCAGCAGGATGTCACGGACGAGAATCACCTCATGTCCCCTTTCGACGAAGAGGTCGGCAACAGATTGAGGGACATCCTCATCAATGAGCAGGCGCACGGAACATGTGCTGCTCTATCCCGCCTTTTTCGAGCGCCGCTTGCGCTCGAAGGCCAGGGCTGCGCGAACATCGGAGACAGTCAAACGCGGATATTCTCGGAGGATGGCCTGCGCATTCATGCCGCCCTCGTGGAGATTCCAGATTGCCACTGTCGGGATACGTGTGCCGGCGACGACCGGCTCGTTGTGGGCGATGTTTCGTTTCTGTACGACTTTGCCCACCTCATCGAGGTGCCTCGACCGCAACCGCTCCACCTCGGCCTGGGTGTCTGTTGCGATCCGTCTCATTTCGAGCCGCATGGCCGCCTGACTCCCTGGCCGGCCGGCGATCAATGCCCCGGACGCGGGATCGTCGAAGTACACAGAACTCCCGGATACATAGAGCGTCAGGCTCGCCCACGGCGTCTCATGCCTCTCCGCAAGGCCAACTGCCGTCTTCCTGAGCTCCTGAAGGGATATGCCGTGCGTCTTCCTCAATTCCGCCAGGGCCCGCAAACCGACAAGGTCGCGGAATGTGTAGAGGCGCAGCCCATGCTCACCTTCCCGGCCCAGAAAGCCCGGTGGGAAGAAGCCGGTCTTGTCCCAGTACCTGAGTTGACGTTCACTCAGGCCCGTGACCCGTGCGGCTTGCTCGATGGTAAAGCCAAGCAGGTCAGGCATCGGATCGCCCACAAACTAGACGTAAGGACCTGATGCTGCTCATGCCAGCACAAGCTTACACCCCGCTGCCCACCGCCCAGGCCCACAGTCGAGCAGGCGGTCTGATCTCCATCGCCCCATGTGCCCCTTTAGCGGGGGCTTGGGGGCAGAGTCCCCATCTTCAATGCCCCAGGCGGTCTGATCTCAATCCCTCCATGCGCCCCTTCAGCGGGGCCTGGGGGCAGGGCCCCCATCTTCCATGCCCCAGGCGGTCTGATCTCCATCGCTCCATGCGCCCCTTCAGCGGGGCCTGGGGGCAGAGCCCCCATCTTCAATGCCCCGGACGCCCCCATCTTCAACGCTCGATGCGCACCAGCCCCTTGGTGCCGTCCACCGTCACCCTCATCCCGTCCTTGATCACCTCGGTGCCCACGCGCGTCCCCACCACGGCCGGCAGGTGAAACTCGCGCGCCACGATCGCGCAGTGGCTCAAGATGCCGCCCGAATCGGCGACCACTGCCTTCACCGTCGCGAACAGCGGCACCCACGTCGGCACCGTCATCTCGCAGATCATGATGTCGCCCGGCTGCAGCTTGCTCGCCTCGGTCAGGCTGCGCACCACCTTCGCAACACCCTGCACCGTCCCCGGCGATGCCGCCACGCCCGTGATCACGTCCGGGTCCGTGCTCGGTTCCACCGGCAACAACCCCAGCATTTTGTCGACCATCGCCACGAAGAACGGGTCGTCGTTGTGCGGCGTCGAGTGCCCCAGGTGGAACGGCGGCACCACCTTCGCCCACTTCTCCATCTCCGCCCGCCGCTCAGCGACGGCCGCCTTCAGGTCGCCACCGTTCTTCGCCGCCTCACGCAGCTCCTGCTTGTACAGGAAGAACACGTCTTCCGCCTGCGCCAGCACGCCGCGCTCGGCCAGCCGCTGACCCAGCGCGAAGCAGAAGCGCCGGAACGCTGCCGTGCCCATCTGGTCGATCCAGAAGCTGTGGTCCTCGGTGACCCGCAGGTTGTACTTCGCTGCCTCCATCAGCTCGTCGAAGCGCTGCAGCTTCGCGGCCTCCCCCGCCAGCTTCGAGCGCGCCTTCGCCGCCAGCTCCTCGCGGCGCCGGGTCGCGCCCGCCAGCGTCAGCTCGGGGTTGCTGCTCTCGTCGAGGCCGAGGTAGCCCTGGATCGTGTTCAGCGGGATCGACGGATCCTCCCGCCAGGTCGCATCGCCGATTTCGTAGATGCCGTCGCTGCGCCAGCCGTAGGCGTCCAGGAAGTGGCGCAGCTCCGCGAGGAACGCCCGGCCTTCGCTGAAGTTCTCCAACGCCGCCATCATGTCCGTCGGGTTGCCGCCCTCGAAGACCCTGCTC
>DATDOP010000058.1:0-8975 GCA_035293185.1 Dehalococcoidia bacterium
ATCGGCGTGCCCTGGTAGTCCCAGATCACGGTGCGCAGCTTGTCTTCGGTGTGAAACGCGATGCCGTGGTCGATGCACCAGAGGCGCTGGGCCGCGTCCTGGAGCACGTGACCACCCTTGCGGTCCGCGTTGTTGGTCAGCCAGTCGAAGAGGGCGATGCGGCGCATCTCGTCGTCACGGCCGTCCTTGAGGTTGAAGTAGTGCATGGCGGGGTCGTGGACGACGAAGAGCTGCAGCACGCCGAGGCCGGCCTGCAGACCGTCCTGGCGCACGACGGTGGGCGGGACGAGGCCCCAGCCCAGGGCTTCGCTGACGACGTAGGCGGCGTATTCGCGCTTGTACAACGTGCCGGAGGGGAAGTCGTGCAGGGGAGCTTCGCCGCTCTGCGGTTTGTAGACGGCGTAGCCTTCGCCGGCGCCGGTGTGCGCCAGCTTGAGCAGGTAGACGTAATTGGAGCCGGCGGCGAGCATCCACTGCTCCTGGACCTCGGCCTGGCTGAGCACGTCGAGGATGTTGGGCAGGTCGGGTCGCCAGCTCTGCTCGGGCATGCCGCGGACGTAGCGGGTGGTGATCTTCGAACCTCCGGTTCGATTATAGCCTTCAGGCGTCAGCTCTCAGCTTTCAGTTTGGGCAGACACCGCAGGTTGAAATCTGCGGCATCGGGGCGACTGACTGCCGCGAGTAGATGAGATAAAGTATCGATGTGACGATTGAGACGCGGGCGGGCTCCACGGCTGCGACGGCGATGAAAACAACGCCGGCGCTGCGGCTGAACGGTGTATCGGTGCGGTTGGGCGAACGGCTGGCGCTGAGCGAGATCGACCTGGAGGTGGCGAAGGGCGCCTTCGTGGGGTTGATCGGGCCGAACGGTTCGGGGAAGAGCACTTTGCTGCGGGCGATCCTGGGCGTGCTGCCGCTCGAAGCCGGCAGCATCGAGGTCGATGGGCGGCCGCCGGCGGAGGCGCGTGACCTGTTCGCCTACCTGCCGCAGCGGCGCGCGCAGAACCTGGACCTGCCGCTGCGCACGCGCGACATCGTGATGATGGGCCGCATGCGGCATACGGGCCTGCTACGGCCGGTGCGGCGCGACGATCGTGAAGCCGTCGAGCAGGCGCTGGCGCTGGTGGGGCTGAGCGACCGGCGCAACTCGGCGATCGGCGAGATGTCTTTCGGGCAGCAGCAGCGCGTGTTTTTCGCGCGGGCGCTGGCGCAGGAAGGCAGCATCCTGCTGCTGGACGAGCCGATGAACGGCGTCGACCCGCAGACGCAAGAGCTGTTCGTGGAGCTGCTGACGGGATTTCACGCGCAGGGCAAGACGATCGTCATGGCGACGCACGACCTGACTCAGGCCGCGGCGATGTGCGACAACCTGTGCGTGGTCAACCAGCGCCTGATCGCCTACGGCAGCGTGGAGCAGGTACTGACCGAGGACGTCCTGAGCGAGGCTTACGGCGTCCACCTGCACTTCCGCCCGGGCGAGGCCGCCCCCGGCCACCTGATCGGCGACGTGCACCACCACGACGACGAAGCACCGGGCTGACATGATCGACTGGCTGACCGACCCGCTTTCGTTCCGGTTCATGCGCCTGGCGCTGCTCGAGGTGACGCTGGTGGGCGTGGTGGCGGGGTTCCTGGGGAGCTACATCGTGCTGCGGGGCATGGCGTTCGTGGCGGAGGCGATCGCGCACACGGTGTTCCCGGGCGTGGTGATCGCGTTCCTGTTCGGGGTGAACATCTTCGCCGGCGGGGCGGCTTCCGGGCTGCTGACAGCGCTGGCGATCAGCAGCCTCTCCCTGACGCGGCGCATCCGCGAGGACACGGCGATCGGCGTGGTGTTTGCCGGGGCGCTGGCGCTCGGCGTGGTGCTGATCAGCACCACGGAGGGCTACACGCGCGACCTGACGTCGCTGCTGTTCGGCGACGTGCTGGCGGTGACGAACACGGACGTCTATCTGAGCGTAGGCATCGGCGGCGCGGCGCTGCTGGTCGCGCTGGGCCTGCGCCGGGCGCTGCTGCTGGCGTCGTTCGACCGCGAGATGGCGATGTCGCTGGGGCTGCCGGTGTTCTTGCTGGATACGGTCCTGCTGTTGCTGATCACGATGACGATCGTGATCTCGCTGCGCGCGGTGGGCAACGTGCTGGTGCTGGCGATGTTCGTGACGCCCGCCGCGACGGCGCGGCTGCTGGTGGACGACGTGGGCAAGATGATGCCGCTGAGCTCGCTACTCGGCGCCCTGGCCGGAGTCATGGGGCTGTACCTTTCGTGGCACACGGACCTCGCGGCGGGGGGTATGATCGTCCTCACGGCGACGGGTTTCTTCGTCGTGGCACTGGTAGTCAACGCGGCGCGCGCCCGCATCCGGTCAGGGGCGGTCGCCGCGCTTGCTTGAACCCGGTGCCTTTTTGGCATAAATACCGATCCTGTACATAGGCGCGCCTTCCAGAGCGTCCCAGGAGTCGATTTGAGACAGCAGCCGACGCTCCGCGGCCAACCGTATCCGTTGGGTGCCACATGGGACGGCAGCGGCGTGAACTTCGCGATCTTCAGCGAGGATGCCGAGGCCATAGACCTGTGCATCTTCACCCAGGCGTACGGCGCGCCGGAGGTGGAGCGAATTCGCCTGCGGGAGCAGACCGACTTCGTCTGGCACGTCTACCTGCCGGAGGCGCGCCCGGGCATGCTCTACGGGTATCGCGTCTACGGGCCTTACGACCCGAAGCACGGCCTGCGTTTCAACCCGAACAAGCTGCTGCTGGACCCCTACGCCAAGAGCACAACCGGGATGGTGGAGTGGTCCGACGCGATGTTCGGGTATCCGTACGCGTTCCCGGAGCCGGACCGCGACCTGCACTTCGATGAGTCAGACAGCGCGGCGGGGATGCCCAAAGGTGTCGTGATCGAACCGGCATTCTCGTGGGGCGACGACAGGGCGCCCAAGGTGCCGTGGCACGACACCGTGATCTACGAAGCGCACGTCAAAGGCCTGACGTACCTGCACCCGGACCTATCGCCGGAGATCAGGGGTACGTACTCGGCGCTGTGTGACGCGCGGATGATCGATTACCTGCGGGACCTGGGCGTGACCTCGCTGGAGCTGATGCCCGTGCACCAGTGGATCAACGACAAGCAACTCGCCGATAGAGGCCTGGTCAACTACTGGGGCTACAACACGGTCAGCTACTTCGTGCCGGACCCGCGTTACGGCGTTTCGAGGCGGAGCGGCGATCGCGTGAACGAGTTCAAGACGATGGTGCGGACGCTGCATCGCGCGGGGATCGAGGTGATCCTCGACGTGGTGTACAACCACACGGCGGAGGGCAACCACCTGGGGCCGACGCTGTCGTTCCGGGGCATCGATAACCGGGCCTATTACCGGCTGAAACCAAACGACGAGCGCTACTACACGGATTACACCGGCACGGGCAACACGCTGAACATGCGGAGCCCGCGAGTGCTGCAGCTGATCATGGACAGCCTGCGATACTGGGTGCAGGAGATGCACATCGACGGATTCAGGTTCGACCTGGCGGCGGCGCTGGCGCGCGAGCTGCACGAGGTCGACAAGCTGAGCGCGTTCTTCGACATCGTGCACCAGGACCCGGTGCTCTCGCAGGTGAAGCTGATCGCCGAGCCGTGGGACGTCGGCGAGGGGGGCTACCAGGTAGGGAACTTCCCAGTGGGTTGGACGGAGTGGAACGGCAAGTACCGCGACACGGTGCGACGGTTCTGGCGCGGCGACAAGGGAGTGGTGGCGGACCTCGCCTATCGGCTGACGGGCAGCAGCGACCTCTACGCCCATACGGGACGCCGGCCCTACGCCAGCATCAACTTCGTGACGGCGCATGACGGCTTCACGCTACGCGACCTGGTCAGCTACAACCAGAAGCACAACGAGGCGAATGGCGAAGGCAACGGGGACGGCAGCGGCGAGAATCTGAGCTGGAACTGCGGCATCGAAGGCGAGACGGCGGACGAGGCCGTCAACTCGCTGCGACGACGCCAGATGCGCAACTTCCTGGCGATGCTGTTCTTTTCGCAGGGCGTGCCGATGTTGCTACACGGCGACGAGGTGGGGCGGACGCAGGGCGGCAACAACAACCCGTACTGCCAGGACAATGAGATCTCCTGGCTGAGCTGGCAGCGCGAGCCGTGGCAGGATCTGCTGCTGGACTGGACGAAACGGCTGGTCAAGCTGCGGCGGGAGCACGTGCTGCTACGCCGGCAGGACTACTTTCGCGGGGGCCCAATTCGCGGCGCCGAGGTCAAGGACATCTACTGGCTGCTGGCGGACGGTGCCGAGATGACAGAGAGCGCGTGGCGGGACCCTGAACTGCGCAGCATGGCTGTCCTGCTACCGGGCGCGTCCGTGGAGCCGAGGGACGACGCAGGCATGCGGTTGATGGATGACACGCTGCTGATGCTGATGAACGCGTCGGAGAAGGAACAGCGGTTTGTCCTGCCGGCGACGGCCGGACGCCGGCACTGGGAGATGGCGCTGGACTCCAGCAAGCCCAACGCCAACCCGGCGTCCGAGTCTTACCCGCCGAGCGGCGAATACGACCTGGCGCCACACTCGCTGGCGCTGCTGATCAACCCCCGCGACCCGTCCCGCGTCTAGCCGGCGATTCCGTGAAACGCAGCACTCGGAGGCACGATGGTGTCAGGCGCTGGTGGGATTTGAGCTTGAGGTGAAGGCGCCGGGCGTCGATTCGAGGCCGGGACCTTCGGCTTCGAGACCGAAGAAGCCGGGGCCGGCGAAGAAGACGAAGAGCGCGATCACGAGGATGACCGCGAAGATCAGCAGACGAATCTGCGGGTCCATCAGCGCATCATCAGGGAGAGGCGCTCGTCGCTGATCTCGGGCGGGATCGGTTCGGACGGCCCGCTGTAGAGGCGCCAGTTGTCCTGCGGGTCCTGCACCCAGGCCAGGCCGGCGTTGACCAGCTGACGCACGCTCTGGATGACGTAGCGGCCGTCGTAGACGATGGGCAGGCCGAGGCGGGTGAGGAAGGGCATGATCGCGCGGCGCACTTCGCGGCCACCGGTGAACAGCTCTGCTTCTTTGAGCTGGAGCAGCGTGAGGCTGGAGAGAAACGCGGCGGCGGGGAACGTCTTTGGCAAACGGTCCCAGAGGGCCTCAAAGAGCGTCGAGCCCGGCTCCAGGCTGAGGCGGGCGGTACGACTCTCGAGCTCACCAGTCTCGTCGCGAATCCAGTAGATCCACTCGGCGTAGGCTGCTCGCACCAGGGCCTCGGCGGTTGTCGCGCCGGTCTTGGCGGCGAGCTCGTCGATGCCTGTCTGGGTAGTCAGGTCGAGCCAGGGATCGGAGGGCTCGATGACGAGGAAGGAGTTGGCGAATGCGGTGCCCCAGTCGACCACGAGCATGCGCTCGTCGACGCGCAGGCCGCGCAGCGAGATCAGCAGGCTGAGATCTTCGCCGTCGTCCAGGGCGCGGCGCCGGTCGACGAAATGCCACCAGGCTGCCGCGCCCTGCACGAACGGCGTCTGTGGTTTGTCGCGGGCCGGTGCGTCGAGCTCAGAGACGTCGTAGAGCAAGACGCGGGGTGTCCCCGCGAGCGCCTGCAGCGCCTCGGCGACCTGCTCGCGGTCCATCGCTGCTGCTAGTTCCCCTCGACGAGGAGCGGCCCGCCGCGGTCGAGGACGTTGCCTTTGAGGTCTATGACCGCGGGCCGTTCCTCGCAGTAGAAGCCGTCCTCACACTTCTCGAAGTAGAGGACCTGCCGTTGACCGTCGTAGCGGATCGTCCAGGTGCCGACGACGGCGCTATCGGGGCCGTCCTTGAGCTGCTCGTCGATGATCCGTGCCAGTGCTTCCAGTTGTTCTCGTCCCATTGCGTACCTCTGGGGATATTCTACGCGCCCGATTAGCAGACAGTCGCGAGTTCCTGGAGTTTCGCTATTCGAGTGCGCCGGCCGAGCCAGGAGCAATCTGGACGAAATGCGCGTTGGTCAGGCCGTGGCGTTCAGCCTCGGCGCACTCTCCTCCCGCGGACGAGGGACGGCGTCACTGCGCGCGGCGCGCTGCGTGTCGCTGCAATCCGGCTCGCCGTCCGACGGCCGCGAGCACGTCAGCCAGGCCGGTGACGCGGTCAGCATCCCAGCCGCAGCGGATTGCCGCGTGCACATTCGCCGCGCTGTCATCGAGCAGCAGCAGGCGGTCCGGGGAACGCTGCAGTCGTTCAGCCGCCCTCTCGAAGGCAGCCGCCTCCGGCTTCCGGGCCCGCACGTGCCATGAGCAGATGATCTCATCGAAGGTGGCCGAGAGGGCTCGCAAGGGACCAGCCAGGCAGGCGTTGAGCAGCGGTCCGTTGTTCGTGAACAGCGCGCTGCTGACGGGTAACGACACGATGCATTCGAGGACCTGGGTGTCGGGCTCGAACCCCAGCGCCCACGCGTCGATCAGCGCGGCAACCGGAACCGGATGGTCGAGCGCGGCCTGGACAGCTGCCAACACCTGATCGGGCGAGTAGGCGCCGAGCTCTGCCTGACGTTCGAAACCCGAATCGAACAGCCTCTCCCGGATCAGGTCTTCCGGCACGCCGCTCAGCGACGCCAGCGCCTGCAGCCGCCGCTCAGGAAGAAAGCGAGCCGCGACGCCGCCGAGGTCGACGACGACGGTTTCGATCACGGCCGCGCTCGCGAGTCGAGGATTCGCTGCATCAAAACGAGGTCCAACCAGCGGCCGAACTTCTGGCCGGTTTCGGGCATACGCGCAACCTCAACGTAGCCGAGGCGGGCGTGGAACAGGATGGAGGCCTCGTTTTCGGCATCGATTGCGGCCACCAGGACGTGGATGTCCGCGGCGCGCGCACGCTCAACCAGACCATCGATCAGGGCCCGTCCGATTCCGCGTCCCCAGCGGTCCTCCCGGACGTGAATGCTCTGCTCAAGGGTCTGCCGGTATCCGGGCAACTTACCCTCGCCCCTGAAGTGGCCGTACGAGGCGAAACCGACGACCTCCCCCGTGTCGTCGGCGACGAGCACCGGGTAGCCCGCGCCTCGCTGACGTTCAAACCACGCCGCGCGCTGCTCGAGAGTCTCGAGGTCGTCCGTCCAGGTGATGGTGCGCGTGGGGATCCACGCGTTGTACAGATCGGTGATCGCCGGCAGGTCGGCGGCGCGGGCGTCGCGGATGATCACGTCCGCTCTCCTCGAACGGGCTCTCCTCGAGTTGCAGCTGCAGGCACGGCGATACCGTCCAGCAGCACCCTCAGTCCGTAGTCGAAGTGCAGGTCGAAGCGGGCCGTGGTGTAGTGCTCTGCCAGCGCCGACAGACGCGGAAGCTCGCCTTCGGCGGCAGCCAGCTTCAGGGACCGCTTCACGGCCCCGGCGTTGCGCACCGTCTGTTCTGCCTCCGCGCGCATGAGTACGTAGGTGAAGACGGCGTTGACTGCGGCCACCGCCTCAAAATCGCGCAACCCAGCGGCGTATGCGACCTCCAGTAGCCGCTCCACGGCGCGGAGGGCCGGGGGGACCTCGAACCAGGTTGCGAGCAGGTGGCCCGCCGCGCCTGGGAAGGGGACGAGTGCCGCGTGGGCGCGCCGAGCCCACCAGTCGAGGTCAGCAAACGCGTCGCCAGAGCCTCTGACGTCGATGAACCCTTCAGCGATCTTCGTGATTACGCCAAGGCTCAGAGCGTCGCTGCTGGAGACGTGCCGGTAAAGTGCCATCGGCGTGACGTCGAGCCGGGCAGCCACCGACCGCACGGAGAGGCGCGGCCAACCTTCGTCGCGCACGAGGTCCATCCCAGCGTCGACAATGGAGTCATGGTTAAGCGCCGTCATCGGCGCAGTATACACCCGTATACTGCGCGTGTAAAAGGCTGCTGGGGGCGCAGCTAACGCAGCGGGACGCGGCCCGTCAGAGAGACGTTCGGGGCCGGGCCGATGAATCGCGGCGGGCTGCCGGGCCCGGCCGCAGCCGCAAGGTGGCGCCGAAAAAAGGCGAAGACCTTGGCCCACGCATCGACGGCCTGCTCCGGCCGGTAGCGATAGCGGTCCGTAGAGAAGAAGGCGTGGCCGGCGCCATCGTAGCGGTAGAACTCGTAGGTCTTGCCCAGGCGCTTTAGCTCTTCCTCGGTGCGGTTGACTTCGTCCGGGCTGGGGTTCTCGTCGTCGTTGCCGAAGATGCCGAGCAGCGGGATCTTGAGGTCCGGCGTGAGCGTGATCGGCGCTACGGGACGGGTAGGCACGAGCTGGCTCTCGTCATCGACGATGACGCCGCCACCCCAGCAGTCGACCGCGGCGTCGAAGTCCTTGGTCTTGCAGGCGACGAGGTAGACCTGGCGCCCGCCGGAGCAGAAGCCGATGATGCCGACTTTGCCGTTGCAGAACGACTGCGCCTTGAGGTAATGCGCGGCGCCCGCGGCGTCGCCGACCACCTGGTCGTCCGGCATGCCGCCGGCGGCACGGCCGCGCGCGGCGACGTCGTCCGGCTCGCCGGGGCCGTGTCGCGAGTAGAGATGGGGCATGGCGACGGCGAAGCCCTGGTGCGCCAGCTTCCAGGCAACCTCCAGGCTCCACTGGTCCCAGCCGGGCATGTGATGCACCACCACGACGCCGGGAAAGGGACCTTCGCCTTCCGGTTTGGCGACGTAGGCTTCGATTTCGTCGTCGTTATGGCCGCGCAACCAGATGGTCTGTGCGGCGATGCCTCGGTATGGCATGGTCGGTTACCTCCAGAGAGGGCGGGGGATCAGGCTTGCGGCAGCATTATCAGTCGGGGAAGGTGACTTCGACCAGCGGCGACATGGCAATGGCGTCTTCGATGGTGACTTCCTTCCAGCTCTCCTGCGATTCTTTGACCACGCTGAGCAAGGGGCGCCGCTCGGCGGCGCCGGTTATCGAGCGGGCGCGGGCCGGCAGGTCCGCCTTGACGTCGCCCTTGAGGTGGAAGGTGAAGTCCGGGTGCGCCTCCAGGTTGGCGAGCCAGGAGCGCTTCTGGGGCCGCGGGAA
>DATDOP010000059.1:0-3080 GCA_035293185.1 Dehalococcoidia bacterium
GCCCAGCGTGCTGAGCATGGTGATGACCTGGGTGCGGTGTTCAGCGCTGTGGGTGACAGTCTGGACGAGGAACACGGCGGCTTCGGACTCGAAGGCGAGGCCGGCCTCCTGGCCGCTGACCACGGCGTCGGAGGATGCAGACGCTGCGAGCGCGGTGAGCACCTCGCCGTTGGCGACGGTTGCCTGCTTCAGTTCTTCGAGGCTGGGCTGGTCGCCCTCGACGATGGGGGACGTGGGCAGGTCGCCGCCGAGACGGCGGATGTAGCGTTGCTCCGACGCCACCAGGTGTACGAGTGTCTCGAGGATGGAGCCATAGGCGGCGGCGGCACGGGTGCCCAGGTGTTCGTTCGAGCAGGCCACGCAGACGTCGATCAGACGCTGGTTTGCCCAGGCGTTGTGGCGAAAGAACGCTCCGACCGGCATGGCCATGGCGTCAGTCCGGGTCGACGCCGAGACCGCGAGCGTAGTGGCCGGGGTAGGCCGAGACGATGTTGCGCTGCACGCGGTAGAGGAAGTCCTTGAACAACGCCTTTTCGTCCTTGCTGAAGCCGCGCGTGGCATCCTGCATGAGCACGGTCATCACGGGCATGAGCTTGACGCAGAGGTCGTGGCCTTGCTGGGTGAGCTGGGCGTAGCTGACGCGGCGGTCCGCCGGGTTGGGGATGCGCTCGACGAGGCCATCGCGCTCGAGGCCGTCGATCAGGTTGGTGATGTTGGTGCGGCTGACATTGAGCTCTCTGCTGATCTCGTTCTGAGCGAGCAGGTTTTCGCGCGAGAAGTAGAGAGTCATGAGCAGCGTGTAACGTGCTCCGGTCATGCCGACCTCGAGGCCCATTGCTTCGAGCTGGCGCTGCACTGCGACGCGGTGGACGCGCACCGTGCGGATCACGGCGAGCATGACCTCGATGGCGTCCGCGTCCGTGCCCGGCAGCTCCGTCTCGTAACGGACGGCCGAGGCCCGCAGGACGTCTTCGGCGACGGCCTGCTCCTCGTTGACATCGGACTTGACGCTGCCGGCAGCCCCTCCGCGGTCTTTGCTGACCTGGTTCATCCAACACTCCATGCGGGCCTGCCGGCCCGGATTAATTACGCCGGGGCTTGCGCCCTGGCGATGCATCAGACTAGCAGATATCGTCGTTGGCGTGGTATCGAGATTGAAGATGGCGCTCCGGGATATTGGAGATGGGGCTCTGCCCAAACCCCGCTAAAGGGGCGCTTGAGACCATGCCTGCGAGGATAGGGGCTGGTCATGCTCAGGGGTTGTTGCGTTGCACGAGCGGTAGGGGTGGGGGGAGCGATACCGCAGGTTGAAACCTGCGGCATCGGAGGCGCGAAATCGCATGCGGACCTTCGGCAGTCTCGCCTTGAAGACCGGGGACGCCGCGAACGCCGCTGAAGGGCACATGAGACCACCCCTGCGAGGAGAGTGGCTGGTCATGCTCAGGGGTTGTGGCGTTGCACGAGCGGTAAGGCAGGGGAAGCGATACCGCAGGTTGAAACCTGCGGCATCGGCGGCGCGATATCCAGCGATACCTAAGTCACTCTGGGATCGTTAGCCGGGGACACGCCGGACCCCGCTGAAGGGGCGCATGTGGCGTCGTTTGCAGCGCTAACGGGCCCAGAGCTCTTGTGTGGCGATGCGTGCTCCCTCAGCCATGGCTTCGAACTTGGACGTTTGCGTTGAAAGATGGGGCCCTGCCCCAAACCCCGCTAAAGGCGAGTCAACGGCCCCAGAGCTCTTGTGTGGCGATGCGTGCGCCTTTGCATTGAAAAGACCGGGGACACCCCGGACCCCGCTAAAGGGGCGCATGAGGCGTCGTTTGCAGTGCTAACGGCGCCAGAGCTCTCGTGTGGCAATTCTCGCGCCTTCGGCCATGGCTTCGAACTTGGACCAGACGATTTCGGCGTGGCCGACTCGGGGGCCGAGGCCGCAGTCGGTGCCGGCGATGACGTTCTCGCGGCCGACGACGTTGGCGTAGCGGATGAGGCGGTCGGCGATCAGGCGGGGGTGCTCGATCATGTCGGAGGTGTGGCCGGTCACGCCGGGCATCAGCGACTTGCCGTCCGGCAGCTTTACGTCCTGCCAGACGCGCCATTCGTGCTCGTGGCGGGTGTTCGCGGCCTCGATTGAATAACACTCGGCGGGCACTTTGACGATCAGGTCGATGAAGTCGGCGAGCGGGAGGTCGTGCTTGTGGGGGCCGTGATGGCTGCCCCAGCACATGTGGAAGCGAATGCGGTCCTCCGGGATGCCGCGCAGCGCGTGGTTCAGCGCTTCGATGCGCATTTCGGCGTACTTGTGGTAGTCGGCGACGCTCATCTCCGGGAACATCTGCCAGCCGTCACCGAGGTCGGGGTCGTCGATCTGGAGGACGAAGCCGGCGTCGACAATCGCCTGGTATTCGGGGCGCATGGCCTCGGCGATGGCGTAGACGAACTCCTCGTCTGTTTTGTAGTACTCGTTGGTCATCCAGTGCTCGACGGTGCCCGGCGCCACGGCCGGGAGGAAGGCTTGGGTGTTGGAGATGGGGGACACACCCATGCCCCCGCTAAAGGGGCGGGCGAGGCCTGGTTCAGACAGGGCGTGCTTGAGGTTGTCGATGTCCTCCTGGATGGCGGCGTGGCCGACGTACTCCAGCGGGGCGGTGCAGAAGACGCGGGCGGCGGTGGTGGTGAAGCTGCGCGCGAGGCCGGACTGCCCGGCGAAGGCGGTGCTGCCGCCGCCGAAGAAGCCGGGGAAGTCGGCGTAGTCGCGCATGTAGATGGTGGGCGGCTCGTTGGAGATGTCGACGGTGCGTTCTTCGAAGCCCTTGATCCGGGTGCGGGCGTAGGAGGAGAAGCTGCGCTTCGACTCCTCGCCGTCGTTGACCACGTCGATGCCGGTTGCGAGTTGCTTCCGGACGACGTCGGCGATGACTTCGCGGACGCGGCGCTGGTAGACGGCCTCGTCGTAGGGCTTGCCGCTCTCTTTGGCGACGAGGAGGTCGCGCAGGTCATCGGGACGGGGCAGGGCGCCGGCGTGGGAGACGAGGATGCGGCCGGTGCTGCGTTGCATGCCGGGTATTTTACATGGGGCTCTG
>DATDOP010000060.1:0-3991 GCA_035293185.1 Dehalococcoidia bacterium
AACATCACGGACTGGGATGCCGGCTTCAAAACGCCGCTCCACGTCATGAACCAGGAGCACGTCTTCTCCGTCCTCGAAGGCGAAAACACCTTCCGCTATCGGGACGGCGGCGTAGAGAAGTACGTCTCCGGACAAAAGGCAATCATGACCGTTGGCCGCGTCGGCACCATGGAGAACTCCGGCACAGCCAACAACCGCATGGCGATCAGCTGGGTCCTCAACTCTTCTGTCGCGCCGTTCGTGCCGGTAGACGCACCGGGGGCGATTTCGCCGCCGAACACGGGCGACGCCGGCCTTACCTCGGACAGCGGAGCCGCTTTCTCCGCCGCCGAATCCGCGGCGCTGATCTTTGGAGCCGCGGCCGCAGGGCTGCTTCTTCTTGCAGTCCGACCTCGGCGTGGGTCCACCCGTTAGGACTAACGGGGCAGACGGAGGGGCCGCCGGTTGGCGGCCCCTCCGTCCCTCTAGTTACAGGCAGGTGGTTGAACTATGAAACGGCTTTTCGCCAGTGCAGCTGTGGTATTCCTCTTATCCCTGATTGCATCGCTGTCGGTGTCGGCATGTCGCGTCGAATCAAGCGGCCCGCCTAAGCCCACTGGCACGCCGATGGTTGTCTCCGCGACGCCCCCTTTCGCACCAGCCTCAGCCATCGTCACGCCGTCCCCGGAGCCCGCCTCAGCTTCTCCGGAGCTGGAACCTACCGCCACAACCGCTTCCACGCAACCACCAGCGCCGCCTCGCGATCTCTCTCTGACCCAGAACGCAGGTGAGCTTCAGGTAACCCTGCTCGTCTCGCCAAATCGAGCGGGCTACAACGAAATCAGCCTCTACTTCTTCGACCCCGCCGGCCTGTGGATAACCGTGCAGACCGTGGCGATTCGCATCACGTTCCTCGACGTCAAGTCATCGACCATCGTCGAAACGGTGTCGCCACTGCACCCCGGACACGCGTTCATGACCGGCGACCACCTGCGTCACGGCGGACGGTGGCAAATCGAAGCTGCGTTTCAGGGGCCAGGTCTCGACGGCGCGATGACGACGTTCGAGCTGGCTGTTCGCTGATGGCGCCCCATAGGGCCGTCATCTACGGTGCCGAGTCTCTCGCTCCACGAAGCCGTCACGGTGGGGGCCGGGGTGACGTCAAACTAGACCTCGGCGGCCAAGCCTCGAAGAAGTCTACGTCCATGTCACTATCTGAGGGACAATGAAATGCGACGGTACTCCTTCGGCTTGACGTGCGCATGGGGGGAAACTACACTCCCGGCGCAACCGCAAAGTGGCCCTTCCGACGCTACGGAAGCCACGCGGCGTAATCCCAGGAGGTGGGCCGTGGAGATCTTGATCGGGACGCGCGAAGGCGTATTCGTCGCCGGAAGGTCTGGTGAACCGACAGCCGCAAAAGGACTGCCGCAGCGCGGCGTGCTCACGTTCTGTCGCAGCAACGGGAGCATCCTGGCCGGGACCGAAAGCGGCGTCTATCGCTCTAGCGACGGGCGTTCGTGGCAAGTCAGCGGCTGCGAGGGCCGGGCCATCAGGGCGATCGCCACGCCGCCGAGTTCGGAAGGTGCCGTCTTTGCCGGGACACAACCGGCTGCCCTCTATCGCAGCGGCGACGGTGGCCGTTCGTGGGACGAAATCGAGTCGCTAACTCGCATCCCCGGCTCCGACGAATGGGGCCTTCCGGGAGATCCCTCCGCGTCGCGAGCGCTGGCGATCGTGTTTGACGCGGCTCGGCCGGAGCACTGCTGGGTGGGCGTTGAGGTCGGCGGGATCATGGAGACGGAGGATGGTGGCGCCACCTGGCGTGCCACGCTGGCGGACAAGAACCCCGACATTCACATGCTTGCCCGCGACCCGGGCCGGCGCGACGTGCTTTACGCCACGACGGGCTTTGGACGTGTCGGCCCGGGATCGGCGCCGGAGGCCGCGAGCATGGCAGGCGTGTATCGATCGGAAGACGGCGGGAGCAGTTGGAGCTACGTCTGGCCCGACCTCGACCATCGTTACACCCGGCCGATGGTTGTCGACCCGCGCGCACCCCACGCGCTGACGGTTGCTTCCGCGCCCAACTTCCGCTCCAGCTTTCGCGATCCAGACGGGGCGCAGTCGATGCTCTATCAGAGCACCGATGGCGGCAGCACCTGGAACTCGCTCGGCGACGCCGCGCACTCGCCGTCTGCGGCCAACCTCACGGCTTTGGCGCCGGACCCGGCAGAGAGCGGTGGCGTGCTCGCCGGCACGGACAGCGGCGAAGTGTGGCGGGTCAACGCCGCGGCGGAATGGACGCTCCTCGCGAGCGGCCTGCCTTTCGTGCAGGCGCTGCTGCCCCTGGACTAACCGCGGGGATTCACGCTCCACCGCCGGCAACCGACGCCACGACCGAGGCAACGTCTTGCCGGACCGGGGCAAAGAGGCTCTGCTTCGCCTTCTCCTTGGCGGCCTCGACAGCTGCCTCGAAGTCTCCGTTCTCGATTATCGCGGAGGCGCTGTGGTAGTGGTAGGTCTCCGGTAGCCACGGCTCCGGCGGCTCGATACCGTCGCGCATGTTCTTCGCCGCCTGAAGCAGCTTCTTGCGCAGGTAGATCATGTGGTAGTCCATCGCGACCAGGTGCTCTAGCTCGCGCTTGGCGATTGGGCCCCATTGGTTCTCCATCATCGCGATGTCCTGCAGTGGGAACGTCTTGATGCCGGAGTAGAGGTGGTTCTTCTGACCGAGGCGGTCGACTTCGTAGTCGTTGAAGACGTTCGCCCTGGTCTTCCAGGTGCCGGGGATCATCTCCGGGTAGGCGTAGCCGGCCTGCTTGTACCACTGCAGGTCCGTAGACGTCATCGGCTGCAGGGCCCAGCGGATGCGGAAGAACATCATGTGGTAGTTGTCGATCGGCACGCGGATGTTGTGGCCGAAGTGGTTGGGCCGGGTCACGCCGCCGAAGATGCAGTACACGGGCGGCACGAAGTTCAGGCCCATGTTCGCGACCTGGCGTCCGTCCGACCGCGTCTGCTTGGTGATCGTGAACATCACGCCGTCCACGTCCGTGATCGCGACGTTGTCCGGCGCCGAGCGGTGGTCTTCCGTGATCCGGCGCGTGCCGACGGCGAAGGGGAAGGGCTCGTCGGCCGGGATCTCGCGGTCGAGCAGGTTGCGGTTGGGCACGCCGGTGAGGGAGTTGGGGATGTTGCGGTTGGCCTGGCCGGGGTTGCCACGGTTGTTATCGAGGGTGCTGTGCAGGAAGTTGCCGTGGCTGGGGTCGAAGTCGCCCTCCGTGGCCTGCAGCCAGTTGCACTCCAGCTGGAACTTGGAGGTGTAGATGTTCTCCGGCGGCAGGTACTGGTAGTCGAATCCGGGGAATGGCGGCTGCTTGTCCTTCGGCCCCATGTAGGCGAAGACCATGCCGCCGGCTTCCTGGCAGGGGTAGGCGATGGTCTTGATCTTGCTCTTGAAGGTGTTTCCCTCCGGCGTGTTCGGCAGGTCGACGCACTGGCCGGTGACGTCGAACTTCCAGCCGTGGTAGACGCAGCGGATGCCGCACTCCTCGTTGCGGGCGAAGAACATCGGCGCGCCGCGGTGGGGGCAATAGGCGTCGATTAGCCCCGCCTGACCATTGCTGTCGCGGAAGGCGATGAGCTCTTCGCTCATGATCTTGAGCTTCAGGGGGATGCAGTCCGGGCCGGGCAGCTCCTCCGTGAGGCACACCGGCAGCCAGAAGCGACGGAAGTACTCGCCCATGGGCGTCCCGGGGTCCGTGTTGGTTACGAGCTCGTTGTCTTCCTTGGACAGCATCGTGGCCTCCTCGTGTCTTGGTCAGCTCCGATCGCGATCGACGCGATGCGACGATTGTAAAGCCTTGGACACCGCCTGCCGAGTCCCCTGGGGCTGGAGACGACGGCTGCACCTAGTCGTCCATCTCACCACGCAGGAAGGCGATGACGCGCTGTGGGGCGCGCGGGTCCTCCCGCACGAAGCCGTGCCCGCCTTCGAAGAACTCCAGCC
>DATDOP010000061.1:0-7481 GCA_035293185.1 Dehalococcoidia bacterium
CGTTCGTACGCCTTGAAGGTCGCCGGGTCGCTCGCGAAGTTCGGCTCCATCTTGGGCAGCGTCTCGTAGTCCGGGATCAACCAGGGCTCAGAGCCCACGCCGAGGTAGAGGTCTGAGAGGAAAATGACCGGCGTGCGGTACTTGATCGCGATGCGCCAGGCCTCGATTGCCATTTCGAAGCAGTCGGACGACGTTGAGGGGGCGACAATCGCCACCGGCGCGACCGAGTTGCGGCCGAACATACACTGCAGCAGGTCGCCCTGTTCCGTCTTTGTCGGGATGCCGGTGCTCGGGCCGGAGCGCTGCACGTCGATGACCACGAGCGGCAGCTCGACCATGACGGCGAGGCCGATCGCCTCGCTCTTCAGCGCAATGCCGGGTCCGGACGTACCGGTCATGCCCAGCGAACCGCCGAAGGCCGCGCCAATCGCGGAGCCGATGGCGGCGATTTCGTCTTCGGCCTGGAAGGTCTTGACGCCAAAGCGCTTGAACGCGGCGAGCTGGTGCAGAATCTCGCTGGCCGGCGTAATCGGGTAGCTGCCGTAGAACAGCGGGCGCCCCGCAAGCTTGCTCGCCGTGAGGAAACCGAGAGCTGTCGCCTCGTTGCCGGTGACGTTGCGGTACAGCCCGGGGGCCAGCTTCGCCTTCGGCACGTGGTAGTGCTGGGCGAACGCTTCCGTGGTCTCGCCGTAGTAGTAGCCCGCCTTCAGCGTGGCGATGTTTGCCTCGGCAACTTTGGGGTTGCGGCGGCCAAAGCGGTCGTTGATGAACTTGATCGTCACGTCCAGCGGCCGGCTGTACATCCAGAACATCAGCCCCAGCGCGAACATGTTCTTCGATCGGTCGACTTCTTGGGATGAGAGGTCGAAGCTCTTCAACGCCCGCGCGTTCAGCGTGCCGATCGCCACCTGGAAAAGGCGGTAGGCCTGCAGGCTGTTGTCCTCCAACGGGTTGGACTCGTAACCGGCCTTCTTCAGGTTGGTGGAGTTGAACTCGTCCGAGTTCACGATGACGATGCCGCCCTTGGGCAGGTCCTGCAGGTGGACTTTGAGCGCGGCCGGGTTCATCGCCACCAGCACGTCCGGGCGGTCGCCGGGTGTGTAGATGTCGTAGCTGGAGAAGCTGACCTGGAAGGCGCTGACCCCGGGCAGAGAGCCCTGGGGAGCGCGGATCTCAGCCGGAATATCCGGCACCGTAGAGATGTCGTTGCCAAACACGGCGGAGGTCTTCGTAAACTGGGTGCCCGTCAGCTGCATGCCGTCGCCGGAGTCACCGGCAAAACGGATGGTTACGCGATCGACGTCCAGGACGTCCGGGTCCACAGTTTGCTTGGTTGCGGTAGTCATCTACCCACCCTCCGGTTTGCGAAGCGTTTGGTGTGGCTTGGGCGGCAGGTTGAGCAGCTGCTCCGGAAACGCCTCAGCCAGGAAGTGGATAACGTCCACCGCCCGGAGGACGCCTGTCGCTCGGCCGTTCGAGTCCACGATTGGGATGTTATCCACGCCTTCTGCGATCATGACCTTGATGGCGCGGGAGATGCGCTCCGTGCCTGTGAGCGTCACCGGTATCTTGGACACATACTCCATCACGTTGCTCTCATACTTAACGTCACGAGCAACGATCTTCATGAGAACTTCACGTTGACTCATGATGCCGCGGGGCCTGCCGTCCTCGACAATGAGGACGTAGCCCTGTCCGTGCTGTTGCACGGCATTTAGAGCGGCTCCGACGGATGCGTTGATCGAAACGGTAACAGGAGGCTGCAGGCCCAGAGCGCTAATGGGGTCGGTCTCGAAAGTCCCTCTTACTGTGTCAGCCTCGGTTGACAAGGGTCCTCATGTCCCGTCTGCAGAATCGATTACGAAGAAAGGTCGTGCGTTGATCATACACCACTCCGCGGTGTCCCGAAATGCTGAGGCGCTGATCGAAGTGGGACTCCGGCGGCATGGCTGGTGCCTTCCTTGTCCGCCCCCGGCTGGCGCCGCCGCCCCCGCGATCGTTGTAGCCGTGATTGACCCGCCATGGGGCGGGATGTAGATTCCCTATAGGAGGATCGGTAGATGCCAGTCAAAGCTTACGTCCTGGTAGTCACGGACCCGGGAGCCACCAAGCGGGTCTACGACGCGCTGGCGGCAGTACCGGGCGTAACCGAGTTGCACGAGGTCATGGGACCCTACGACATCATCGCCGAGATCGAAGTCGCGAACCTGGTAGACGTCCCGCCGATCCTCAGCAGCCGCATCCGCATCATCCCGGGGATCCAGAGCACCACGTCGCTGGTTTCCTTCCCCGAAGGCTGACCTCCTCCCTCCCTCCCGGGCCTAAACCGGGCAGGGGTCATGTTGACATAATGTATGCATTACTCGAGCCGCGCCTCGATGCTGTCCAGCAGGTCCTGCGCGTCGTCCTTTAGTCCCTGCTCTGGGTTCAGCTCGATGCAGCGCCGCAGCTCCTCGGCGGCCAGGCGGTAGAGGCCCATCGGGTCGCGGTAGGGCGTCGTAGCCTGCTTCTCCAGCCGGTAAGCCACGAACTCGTAGCACCAGCCCAGGCTGTAAGTGACGCCGGCATCTTGGGGCGCAAGCTGTGCGGCGTGCTCGAGCGCGGCGAGGCCTTCGGCAAACGCGAGGCGGCGCGTGACCAGCGTGGTCCCCAGATACATCCAACCCTCGACATACTCCGGATCGAGCTCAAGGGCGGCGCGCGCCTCCGCGATCGCCTCCTCGATTCGACCCTCGGTGTGGAGTTCCTGGGCGTGGCGCAGACGATCCTCGGCGGAGGGCATGAGCGGAGTCTAACCTCCCCTTCGCTGCTTGACCTCCGGTTGTTAAGCCCTTGAGAATTCGCTGCGACAACTGCAGGGGCGGGAGAAACGAATGGCGAGCACCGCAGCGGTCCGCATCGAAGTCGACGGGCAAGGACGCCGCGTCCTGACGCACCCCGAAGCCGGTTCGATCACGCGTGAGCAGCTAATCGAACGCGCAAAGGCGATGGTGCCTGCGCTGCGCGAGCGCGCGCAGCGCACCGAAGAGGCGTGTCGCCTGCCGCCGGAGACCGTCCGGGAATTCACAGACGCCGGCTTCTTCAGGATCGTCCAACCGCGACGCTACGGCGGCTTCGAGCTGGGCATCGACGTGCTCGAAGAGGTCGTGGTCGAGGTCGGGCGCGGCTGCGGCTCCTCGGCCTGGTGCCTGGCAATCCTCGGCGGGCATTCCTGGTGGTCGGCGTTGTTCCCGGAAGCCGGCCAGGACCTCCTCTTCGGCGACGACGGTCACGTGATCATGGCGACCAACCTCAGCGGCAACGGACGCTGCCGCCGCGTCCAGGGCGGCTACGAGCTGTCCGGCAAGTTCGTCTACCTCTCAGGCTGCGACGTCGCGAACTGGCTCTGCGTCGGGACGATGCAGGAAGACTCAGGCCTGGACGACCCGCCGTGGTTCTACATGGCGATTCGCCCTGGCGAAACGACGATTCTCGACGACTGGCACATGCTCGGTCTGCGCGGCACCGGCAGCAAGTCGGTCATCGCCGACAAGGTGTTCGTGCCGGAGTGTCTCGCCCTGCCCCAGGCGCTGATCGCGCGGCAGGAGGCGCCGGGACGCTACCTGCACACCAACCCGCTGTACGCCGCGCCGATGCTGGCGTTCCTGTCCGTCGAGACCACCGGCGCTGCGGTGGGACTGGCGCTCCAGGCCGTCGAAATCCTCGACGAGATCGCCACCAGCAAGCCCGTGCGCACGCGCGACGCCGGCGTGACGCCGAGTACCTGGTCGTCGGTGCCCAGCTTCCGCCATCGCCTGGCTGAGGCGAAGTCCCTGGCGGACGGCGCCAAGGTGCTGCTGGTCAACGACGCGCGGCGTCTCGTGGCGTCGATGCAGGAGTATGCGCCGCAGAGCAGGAAGATGCCCGCTGAGGAGATCGTCGAGTACGGGCTCAGCGTCTCGCGCCTGGTCGATATGTGTGTGCAGGCGGTCGACCACTGCTTCGCGGCTGCCGGGACGTCCTCCACCTTCCTCGGTCGTCCCCTGGAGCGCTGCTGGCGCGACATGCACATGCTCAGCACGCACAACGTCTACCGTATGGACCTGATGGCGGAACGCTGGAGCCAGGCGCACTTCGGGCTGAACCCGTGACCGCCGTAGGCGCCGGCGGCATCGTAGCCTCGATCGACCCCAACGGCCGCCGCGTGCTGACGCATCCGGAGACCGAGACGATTACCCGGGAAGAGCTGGTCCGGCGCGCGCGTGCCCTGGTCCCGGTGCTGCGTGAACGCGCCGCCGCGACCGAAGAGGCCCGCCGCCTCCTGCCTGAGACCTTCGACGACTTCCAGCGCGCCGGGTTGTTTCGTATCTGCCAGCCGCGGCGCTTCGCCGGCTTCGAGATGGGCCTCGAAGTCCTCGAGGAGGTCCTGGTCGAAATCGGGCGCGGCTGCGTGTCCTCCGCCTGGACGCTCGGCATCCTCGCCGGCCACGCCTGGTGGGTGACCCAGTTCCCGGAGGAAGGGCAGCAGGAGGTCTTCGGCAACGAGGGTGTGGCCCTGCTACCCACCGGCATCTTCGGCCGTGGCGGCGGCGCGCGCAAAGTCGAGGGCGGCTACGAGCTGAGCGGCCGCTGGGTCTACCAGTCAGGCTGCGACGTGGCCAACTGGTACGGCTGCGGCGCGCTCGTCGAATCCGCGGACGGCTCGCCGCCCGCTGGCGTGACGTTCATTGTCCCGTCCGCCGAGGGCCGGATCGAGGACGACTGGCACGTCCTGGGCATGAAGGGCACCGGCAGCAAGACCGTCGTCGTCGACCGGACCTTCGTCCCTGATCGGCGGGCCGTGGCGCTGGCGGACGTCGACGCCCAGGACACTCCGGGGTCGAAGGTCCACGACAATCCCCTCTACAGCACGCCCCTCTTCGCGTTCATCTCGATCGAGGTGACGGGAGCAGCGGTCGGCGGCGCGCTGCAGGCCGTCGACGTGCTCGAGGAGATGGGACGCACGAAGCCGGTGCGCTCGCGCGGCGGCGGCGGCGGCGAGACGCCGCAGATGCAGATGAGCCTGCCCGGCTTCCGGCGCCGCCTGGCTGAGGCGAAGACGCTCGCGGACGCCGCCCGGTCGCTGCTGCTCTCCGAAGCGCAGCGTCTGATCGCCCTGAGCGCCGAGTGCAAGGCGGGCGGCCGCAAGCTGACGCGCGAACAGATCGCGGAGGTGACGCTGCGCCAGACGCGGGTTATCGAGCTCAGCGTGCAGGCCGTGAAGCAGGCGTTCACGGCGGCGGGCACGTCCGCCACCGTAACCGGTCATCCCATGGAGCGCTGTCTGCGCGACGTCTACACCATCAGCACCCACCAGGTCCTGCGCATCGATAACGCGGCCGAGGCCTGGGCAACAGCCCACTACGGTCTCTGAATCCCGCGCGATAGAGGTTATTGACATAAAACTCGCGAGTCCTGAGCAAGAGTCGGCAGCAGGTTCGTGACGGCCTTGCTGAGGCCAACCTCGGCGGGCCTTGCGAGGTCGTACCAGAAATAGGACGAGTTGTTCTCAAGCCCCGGCTGCTCACGGCTAGCCCACACCACCACGGCGTGCAGCGTAAGCTCGAAGTGCGTGAACACGTGCCGTTGCGCCGGTAACGGCCGCCGTTCAGCAATCGACGCCGAGAGTCTCGCTGCGAACTCGGCCAGCTCTGTCTCTTCGTCGAACGTCGGCCAGCTCCACAGCCCGCCCCACAGGCCCTTCGCCGGCCGCCGTTCGAGCAGCACCGCGCCGTTAGAGTCCACCACAACCAGCGCGAAGGCGCTGCGCTGCGGACGGCTGCGTCTCTGGCGCCTGGCGGGCAGCGAGCCCTGACGTCCCGTCCGGCGGGCAATGCAGCCCGGCGACAGCGGACAAGCGTCGCAGCGAGGCCGCGAGCGCGCACAGACACCGGACCCCAGGTCCATGATCGCCTGCGTGTATTCAGCGACCCGTTCCAGCGGCGTGCACGCTTCGGCCAGCGCCCACAGCCGCAGCTGCGTTTCGCGCTCGCCGGGGTCGCCTTCCACCGCGAAGTACCGTGCCAGGACGCGCCGCGCGTTGCCATCGAGTATCGCCTGGCGCTGAGACCGCGAGAGCGCCAGGATCGCGCCGGCGGTGGAGCGTCCGATGCCGGGCAGCGCCTGCAGCTCCACGATGTCATCGGGCAGGCAGCCGCCGTGATTCGCCATGACCAGCTGGGCGGCACGCTGCAGGTTGCGGGCGCGCGCGTAGTACCCCAGCCCGGTCCAGAGGCTCAGGACTTCATCCAGCGCTGCGCCGGCGAGCGTGGCAACGTCCGGGAAGCGGGCAAGGAATCGCGCGTAGTACGGCAGGACGGTGGCGACCTGCGTCTGCTGCAGCATGACCTCGGAGACCCAGACTCGATAAGGAGTCGCGTCCCGCTGCCACGGCAGGTCGTGCCGGCCATGTTCCTCAGCCCAGGCGAGCAGCGCCGGCGCCACGGCGTCCGTTTGCAGCGCCGCCTCGAGCGCGTCCTGCTCCGAACGCCTCATGCGCTACTGAGGGTGGCTGCGCAGCCAGGCGATGTAGTCGGCGATGCCTTTCTCGGCGATCGGGTAGCGAGGTGTGTAGCCGAACTCGTCTTTGACGCGGGTCAGGTCAAGGTAGTTGCCCGCGGGCGAGCCGTTGGGGTTCTCGCCGGGCTTCAGTTCGATTCGCGCCTCGGGTGCCGCGGCCATCACGGCCTCGGCCAGCTCTTGCATCTCGAAGGCGCGGCCGCCGCCCATGTTGTACACCCGGTGCTGCAGCGTCTCCGCCTGGTGTACGACGGCTGTGATCTCCGCGACGTCGCGCACGCTGGTGAAATCGCCCGTGTCGGCGGCGAACGGGACGCCCGCCGGGCCGTAGTCGGGCAGGGCGCCCTTGACCGCTGCGTGACATAACCGACTCGGCAGGTTCGCCATCGAATAATACATCGGTCCGTAGACTTGTCGTGGCCGAATCGTCGCGATGCTCAGGCCGATTCGGTCGGCATAGTGCATCAGCACGGTCTCGCCCGCCTTTTTGTAGGCCTCGGTGGCGTTGCGCGACTCCAGCGGTAAGGGTGAATCCTCGCGGTAGGGACCGGACTTGAGCCCGTTGTAGACGGTGGAGGAGCCCAGGTAGGTGAAGCGGCGCACCTCCGCGGCGCGCGCGGCCTCAATGGCGTTGACCAGGCCCTGCATGTTGACTGCGTAGTCCTGCGTCGGCGTGCCTTGCCCCAGCCCGGGGGCCGCGCAGTGGATGATGCCGTTGACCTTGTGACGCAGCGCCACGCCGGTGACCTCGTGCGGGTTGGCCACGTCGACCTTCTCAGCGATCACGCGCTTGCCCAGCTCGGCCTCCCAGAAATCGGGGACGCGCCAGGAGCGGTTCCAGGTCAGGACGACGTCTTCGCCGGCGTCCAGCAGGCTCTTGACGACGTGCACGCCGATAAACCCCATGCCACCGGTAACCAGGATCATGCTGACGGCTCCTTGCT
>DATDOP010000062.1:0-14424 GCA_035293185.1 Dehalococcoidia bacterium
GCGGTCTCACCGATCACGACGCCCATGCCGTGGTCAATGAACAACCCTTCGCCGATCGTGGCGCCGGGGTGGATCTCGATGCCGGTCCAGGAGCGGTTGAGGAACGCGATCAGGCCGGGCACGAAGGGCACGCCGGCCTTGTGCAGCGCGTACGCCAGGCGGTGCAGTTGTCGCGCGTGGAAGCCAGGGTAGAGCAAGACGACGGTGACGGCGCTGTGGGCCGCCGGGTCGCGGTCCAGCGCGGCCTTGATATCTCTGCGAATGCTGGCGAGTGAGGACATTGCCTGCCTCCGTGGTCCTGTCTGGGCGCGCGCCTTTTGCAGGCGCGCAGTGGGCTCGGGTGTCATCCTGCCGGACGAGCACCCTAGAGACAGATGCAGTGGAGGCGGATACGACTCATAAACGCTTCGCAATATAGCATAAGGACACCGGCGCCGCCTTAGACGAGACGTGGGGTGCCAGCATGCTGGCGTCCTACGTTTACGTCAGTGTTCCTCTAACAACGCAATCGCCTGGGCAGCGATGCCTTCGCCGCGGCCCAGCGTGCCCAGGCCGTCGGTCGTGGTCGCCTTGACGCTGACCTGGCCCACGTCGATGCCCAGCGCCATGGACAGACGCGTCCGCATCTCACGCACGCGCGGCGCGACGCGCGGCCGCTCCGCGATCACCGTCATGTCGACGTTGACGACGGTGTAGCCCGCCGCGACCACTACCTTCGTCACCTGCTTCAGGAGGTCGATGCTGTCGGCGTCGCGCCAGCGCTGATCGCTGCTGGGGAAATGCGTGCCGACGTCACCCAGGGCGGCAGCGCCGAGCAACGCATCGATCAGCGCGTGGGTCAGCGCGTCGCCGTCCGAGTGTCCGGCGAGGCCGCGTTCGCCCTCGAAGTGGACGCCGCCCAGGACGAGGCGCCGGCCGTCTTCGAAGGGGTGGACGTCGTAGCCCTGGCCCACGCGCATCAGCCTTCTTGCTCCTGCGAAAGGGATGCGAGGATGGCGCGGGCGAGAGCCAGGTCCTCCGGCTGCGTGATCTTGAGGTTGCGCGGCGAGCCCATGACCAGCTTCACCGGCTCGCCGAGCAACTCGATCAGCGCAGCGTCGTCCGTGGCGTCGATATCGATGGTCTGGTGGGCGCGCAGCAGCAGCTCCCGGCGGAACGCCTGCGGCGTCTGCGCCAGCCAGAGCCCTTCGCGCGTCACCGTGCTGGAGACGCGGCCGGACGGCTCCGAGCGCTTGACCGTGTCCGCGACCGGCACGGCGCACAGCGCGGCGCCGGCCTCCCGCGCTCCTTCCAGCGCGGCATCGATCATCGCCGGCGTGACCAGGGGGCGCGCCGCGTCGTGGACGATGACGTAGACGCAGTCTGTCAGCGCTTCGAGGCCGGCGCGGACGGAATCGCGGCGCCGGACGCCGCCGAGGATGACCCGGGCGCGCGGCGCCAGCTCCGCGGCCAGCGCGCCGATCGCCTCCTGGTTGGCTGCGGACGTGACGACCACCACTTCGTCCACCGCCGGGTGCGATGCGAAGACGGCGATCGAATGCGCCACGACGGGACGTCCGCCAAGGGGCGCCAGCAGCTTATCGACGCCGTGCATGCGCCGGCTGCTGCCCGCCGCGACGATGATCGCGCCGGTGCGTAAAGAACTGGGTCTCTGCAGTGCCGTCATCTAGAACAGGTCCGTAATCAGTGCCGCGGAGAACGTGCCGCCGTAAGCCAGAAAGATGTCCTTGACTATCTTGCCTGCCAGCGTCGACAAGAAGAAGCGCCCCGGTGGCATCCTGGCGCCACCCGCCGCCGCGCCGACGAGGTCGAACATCGGGTTGGGGAAGGTCGAAAGCAGGAAAACGGTCATCACGCCGTTGCGGCTCATCCACCGTTCGAAGGTGCGGTAGATGCGCCTTTGACGCAGCAAGTCCGTGCCCGCGTAGCCGAGGCCGTAGCCAGAGAACTCGCCGATTGCGTCACCCAGGCCCGCGACGAGGCCGACGCAGATTGGCGCCGGGATGCCCAGCACCGGATCGAGCACAATGGCGCCGCCGAAAATCGCGACCGTGCTCGGCGTGGGCAGGACGATCGTGGCGGAGCCGGCCATCGCAATGAAGAAGATGCCGAGGTAACCCCAGTCTTGGAGCCTGTCCAGATCGACGGCGAAGACCAGGTAGGCGACGAGATAACCGCCGAACAGCAGGAATAGCCCGGCGAGGATGGCGTATTCGAGGCGGAACCAACCGGTACGCTCCGATGTCTCGCGTAGCGCTTCGATGTTTTCTTCGAGTTCCTCAGCTACCTCTTCGAGGCCGTCGAAACGTGCCGAGAATCCCTCAGAGCTCTCGCTCATAGCCGCACCATGATAACGATCCCCCTTGAGTATCGGCCCCACGGTGGTGGGTACATGACGCAGGCAACGCGAATGTGGTCAGATATAGGTAAGCCAAGGAGAGCTAACCAATGAACTACAACTTCCCGCACGACATCGATCTGAGCCGCATTGAAGCGATAGTCCCGGCCGTCGTGGAGACCACGCCACGCGGCGAGCGCGTTTACGACATTTACTCGATGCTGCTCAAGGAGCGGATCATCTACCTTGGCACGCCGATCTTCGACCAGGTGGCGAACAGCATCATCGCCCAGTTGCTGCACCTCGAGCGCGAAGACCCGGACCGCGACATCTCGATCTACATCAACTCGCCCGGCGGCGAAGTCCACGCCGGCCTGGCGATCCTCGACGCCATGGACCTCAATCGCTGCGACATCGCCACGTACTCCGTCGGCGTTTGCGCCAGCATGGCCACGGTGCTGCTCAGCTCCGGCACGCCGGGCAAGCGCTACGCCATGCCCAACGCAACGATCCATATGCACCAGGCGCTGGGCGGCGTGCAAGGCCAGGCGTCTGACATCGAAATCGAGGCGCGCGAGACGATTCGTCTCAACGACCTGATTCGCGACATCCTGGCGAAGAACACCGGTCAGGACACCGAACGCATCCGCCGCGACTTCGACCGGAACTTCTACATGACAGCTCAGCAGGCCAAGGAGTACGGCATGATCGATGAGATCCTGACGTCCTCGCGGCCGACCGCGTAGGCTTCTGAGCCCACCTCGACCTGTCGAGAATTAACCAGGAGCGCAACGCTTCTGGAGGTAGCTCGTGGTTGTTGTCTATCTGAAGAACGGTGAGAAGGCGCCGATGGCCGACGCCAACTACGTGCGCCTGGAGTCCACGCCGGAGACCGGGATGACCATGTTGCGTTGCTTCTTCGGCAGCAACGAGGTCGGCCAGTTCAAGTGGGATGAGGTCGCGGGTTACGCCGTCGAGGTCGTCCGGCTCAGCGACACTCCACCCACCGCCTCGCTCGATGCCTGGAACAACCGCCTGCAGGCCTAAACGCCTCGTTCGGCCGGGGTTGTGCGCACGTCGCCCCGCACGCCCAGCGCCACGCCAACAAGCACCACCAACCCACCGGCCAGCTGGAGCAACGTCGGCTCTTCGCTGAGGAAGATCGCCCCAAGGACCGTCGCGCCGACAGGCTCGCCCAGGACGGCTACGGAGACAACGATGGCCGGCAAATGGCCCAACGAGCGGTTCACGGACGTGTGGCCGATGAGCTGCGGCACCACGGCGAGCGCCACCAGCAGAGCGTACGTCTTGCCGGAATAACCGCCCAGCGTTTCGCCGGCGGCCAGCGCGGTGGCCAGCAGGATCACCGCGGCCACGGAGTAGCTCGTCGTGACGTAGGGCAGCCAGGCGTTGCTGGCGGCCAGGACGCGCCGCCCGGTCATGATGTAGCCGGCGGCGAACATCGCGCCCAGCAGCGCAAAGGCGTCTCCGGTAAGCGTGTCTCCCCCGGCGTCGAGGTCTTCCGAAACCAGGAGCGCCGTGCCCATCGCAGACACGGCGATTGCCAGCCAGATCGAACGGCCGGGACGTTCACCGAGCAGCGGCCCGCCCAGCAGTCCTACGAACAACGGCGTCGTGGTGACCAGGACCACGGACGTTACGATCGATGTCTGCTTGACGGACGCCACCCACAGGCCGAAATGCACCGCGAGGCAGATACCTGAGAGCAGGGTAAGCGCGAGGAGGTGGCGGTCGTGAGGCAGGACACGATCGCGCCTGAGCCCGGCGAGCAGCAGCAGCGGCGGCGACGCGAGGGCGACACGGGACGCAGCGATGACCATCGCCGGGGCGTCGGCTTCGCGGATCAGGACGGCGGCGGTGCTGACCGCGGCGACGCCGATTCCCAGAATGGCGTAGTCGAAGGCGCGGGCGTTCATGGCGCGATGCTAGCAGGCCGCGCATCCAGCAGGCCGTCGCGGTCGTTTAACAGATGGGCATCACGCCTCTGCTAGGCTGAATCTTCGTATGACCCGACTTGTCCTGTTCCCTGTCGCTCTCGCCTGTTGGCTGATGCTCTTCGCCTGCAGTGGCGACGAGAACGAGCCCACTGAACCTGCGGGAACCGTCTCACCGGAGGCCACCGCTCCCGCGTCCGGTCTTCCCTCTGCACGAGTACAACGCGTGTTCCCCAACCTGACGTTCAAGCGCATGACCGGCATGTACCAGGCGCCGGACGGGGCGTGGTGGGTCACGGAGCAGGCGGGCCGTGTGATGCGCATCGACGCCTCCGGCAGTGCTGCCACTGTGCTGGACATCACCGGCCGCGTGAGTACGGACGGTAACGAGGAAGGGCTCCTGGGCCTGGCGCTGGCGCCTGACTTCGAGCGCAGCAAGGCTTTCTACGTCTACTACAGCGCCGCCAACCCGCGTCGCAGCGTGATCTCGCGCTTTGTCGCCAACGCGGCAAACGGTGCCGTCAGCGCGCCGGGCAGCGAATCGATCAGGCTGGAGATCGCGGAGCCGTTCTCCAACCACAACGGCGGGCAGATGGTCTTCGGGAGCGACGGCTTCCTCTACGTGGCGCTCGGCGACGGCGGCTCGGGCAACGACCCGCAAGGCAACGGCCAGAATCTGAATACGCTGCTGGGCAAGCTCCTGCGCATCGATGTTTCCGGTGAGACGGGTTACAAGGTCCCGGCCGACAACCCCTTCGTGGGTCGCCAGGGCGCGCGTGGCGAGATTTGGGCCTACGGTCTGCGCAACCCGTGGCGCTTCTCCTTCGACAAGGCAACCGGCGACCTCTGGCTGGCCGACGTCGGCCAGAACAGCCGCGAGGAAGTCGACATAATCACCAAAGGCGGCAACTACGGCTGGTCGATCATGGAGGGCATCGAGTGTCGTGGCGGTGGCAACTGCAGTCGGGACGGCCTGCTGCCGCCGGTGGTCGATTACTCCAGCACAGGTGCGGACTGTTCCATAACGGGGGGCTTCGTTTACCGGGGCAGCCGGGTCGGCGGCCTGCAGGGCGCGTACGTCTATGGTGACTACTGTTCCGGCAAGATCTGGGCGTTGCGCACCGAAGGCTTCGTGCGCAGCGAGAATCGCCAGATCGGCACAGCCGGGTTCAGCATCAGCTCTTTTGCCCAGGGCGGCGACGGCGAGATCTACGTCCTACAGCACACCGAGAACGGTGGCGGCATCTATCAGCTGGTCCCTTAGGTTTCACACTCAGTTAACAAACGCTTAGACCTTCGATGGCCGATGACGGCCTGCTGGACGGATTTACCCCGCGTGGTCAATCAGTCCCGGGAGGGTGTCATGTCGATCATCAGTCTCAGTCGATTCCGCAGCTCGGAGCCGGTGAGTGCGCCCCGTTTGTGCCTGCGCGTCTGCCGGTTTGAGAGGACGCTGATCCACGGCGGCACCCTGGAGGGCGGCGCCCTCACCTGCATCGACTCAACCGGCCGTGAGCACGTCTTGCGCGTCTCCTTGACCTGGGACGTGCTCGCGGTGCTGCGATCTGAGATGACGAGCCACTTCTCTTACGAGTGTGACGACACGATCGTGCGCGCGGTCCTGCGTTACTGGGGCGTCGAGGAGTTCAGGCAGCGTCTGAGCGACGGCGTCGCCCTGCCGCGCGAAGGGCTCGTACTCGATTCGCTGGGCGGCCCCTGCAGCAGTCAACCGCGGCGCCTGCTCCAGGCGTCCGGGCTCCTGCCCTGCGATGCGGCCTGACGGCAATATCGATTCGTTTACACGCGATAACGGCCTATTAACGTAGGTCTGCCTAGCATTGCCTCGGTTCAAAACTGAAAGGAGGCAGTGTTGCTCATCAATCCGCGTTTCTCTCTTTTGACAGCCCTCGGCGTGGCCGTAACTCTCGGTTTCGGTCTCGCGGCGCGGCCGTCGGCCAACCTTCAAGCCAGCGCTCAAATCAACTCCTTCGAGCTGGCGTCTGTGTTCGAGGTGGAGGACGCAACCGACGGCGCCAACCTCAGCGCCGAGATCGTCGCGGCCACCAAAGATGGCAAGACCCTCATCTATACGGACGCCGTTGCCGGGAACGTCGGTTTCGTCGACATTTCAGACCCCAATAGCCCCCAGGCAGACGGCAATCTGACACCGCCCAACGGCGGTGAGCCAACTTCGGTGGCAGTTACGCCAAACGGCAAGTGGGCGCTGGTTGCGGTCCATGATGATGGCGCGGGCTACCTCTGGGTCATCGACCTCATCGACTTCACGACGGAAACGACGGTTGCCTTGACCGGCGCCGCTCCCTACGCCTTTGCCCAGCCAGACTCCGTTGCGATCAGCCCCAACGGACGCTACGCCGCAATCGCAATCGAGAATGAGCGCGATGAAGACGTCAGCGATGGCCTGATGCCCCAGGAGCCCGCGGGCTTCCTGGCGATCGTCGACCTCGTTGGCCCGCCATCGAACTGGGACGTCCGCTTCGTGCGTATGGTTGGCATCGCTGACCGCTTCGCGAGCGACCCGGAGCCGGAGTTCGTGGACATCAACAACCTCAACCTGGCGGCGGTGACCCTGCAAGAGAACAACCACATCGTCATCGTCAATCTGCGTAACGGCAAAGTGGTCTCAGACTTCTCCGCGGGCAATTCGGTCCACAAGGCAGACCTCCTGGACGACGATTCTGAGCCGGCCAAGTTTGACCAGTGGCTAAACGCGCGACGCGAGCCGGACGGCATCGCGTGGACGCCGTTGGGCATGCTCGCAACGGCAAACGAAGGTGATTATGACCTCGATGCTGACTTCGTAGGCGGGCGCGACTTCGCCATCTTCAGCACCTGGGGATGGGTTGTCGCTCAACCCTTCTCGTCAATGGAGAAGGCTATCGACGCCGCCGGCCTCTACAACGACGGCCGCTCAGACGCGAAAGGCGTTGAGGCCGAAGGTATGGAGATCGAAAAGTACGGCGGCAAGCACTTCATGTTCGTCGGTGGCGAGCGCTGCAAGTGTGTTGTCGTCTATGAGCTGGAATGGGGCGGGTGGCCAAAGCTGGTCCAGGTGCTCGACATCAACGACGACGACAGTGACGGCGAGCGGCCGGAAGGGTTGCTGGCCATCCCACAGCGTGGACTGTTCGTTACCGCCAACGAAGGTGACGGCGGCGACCCGCCCGGGACGATATCAATCTTCAAGGGCGTGACCAACACGCCCGCGGTGCGGCAGTTCTCGGCGGATTAAACGCGGTCCCCGCGCAAACGAGAGAGGAGGCGGGTGATCTGCCTCCTCTCTTCATTCTCCAAAAACAGCTGCTAGGCCGGGCCTACCACCAGGTCTTTTCGTCCAGGTCGTCGGCCAGGTTCTCGTAGTCCGTGTTCCAGAGGTCCGTGGAGAGGTACTTCCAGCCGCCGTCGGCTAGCAGCAGCACGATGTTGCCGCGCTCCATGCGCGAGGCCACCCGCTGGGCTGCCCGCAGCACGGCGCCGCCGGAGACACCGGCGAAGATGCCTTCCTTGTCCAGCAGTTCCTTGGTCGCCGCGAACGAGTTCTTCGAGTCGACGACGATGCGGCCGTCGAGCAGCGACTGGTCGAGCACCGGCGGGATGAAACCCTCGTCCAGGCTACGCAGGCCCTGGACGCGATCGCCGGGGTGGGGCGCCGCGGCCACCACCTTGACGCTGGGCTTGCGCTCCTTGAGGTAGCGCGCCGTGCCCGTCAGCGTCCCGCCCGTGCCGAGACCCGCGACGAACACGTCGATCTCCGGCAGGTCCCGCATGATCTCGGGGCCGGTGGTCTCGTAGTGGGCGCCGGGGTTGGCGTCGTTGCCGTACTGGTAGAGCATCACCAGGCTCGGATCCGCGGCCGCCAACTCCTGCGCGACGACGATCGAGCCGTTGGTGCCCTTAGCGCCCTCTGAGTAGACGATCTCCGCCCCGTAGGCGCGTAGCAGCTGGGTGCGTTCCGGGCTCATGTTGTCCGGCATCACCACCTTGACGTTGTAGCCCTTGAGCTTGGCGACGAAGGCCAGCGAGACGCCGGTGTTGCCGGAGGTGGGCTCCAGGATCGTGCAGCCGGGCGTGAGCCTGCCGTCGCGCTCTCCCGCTTCGATCATCGCTTTGGCGATGCGGTCCTTGACGCTGCCTGTCGGGTTCTGGCCCTCGAGCTTGGCGAAGAAACGCAACGTGGGCGATGGGCTGAGGTGCTGCATCTCCACGATCGGCGTGTTGCCGATGAGGTCCAACATGCTGCGGTACAACATGACGCGAAACGGCGCTCCGGCGGTCACTCCCTAACTCCCAGTTCCGAAGGCAGTGCTGGTGGCGCCACCGCCCTGGGCCGGCCCTTCAGCGGGGGTCTGGGGGAGCCCCCAGCCTCAACATCCGAGCCTCCAGCCAGGGCTGGGAGAATCGAGACCACGTCGCCGGGTTGAACCGGCGTCTCCAGCGATTGCATGAACCGGATGTCCTCGTCGTTGATGTAGATGTTGACGAAGCGGTGCAACGACCCGTCATCCATCGTGATCTGTTCGCGAAAACCGGGGTACTTCGAGTTGATCTGCTCCAGGACCTCGGCGATCGTGCTGCCTTCGGCCTCCACAGACTTGGCTCCGACGACGCGCTGCAACACCGAGGTCATTCTCACTTCAACCGCCACGGTTACTCCTGCCAGGCGGGAGCGGTCCCGCAGAACTCGTCGTAGTCGATCAGCTCCGTGATCGTCGGGTTGTCGCCGCAGACCACGCAGTTGGGGTCGCGGCGCACGCGCACCTGGCGCATCTCCATTGAGAGCGCGTCGTAGAGCAGCAACCTTCCCTGCAGGCTCTCGCCGATGCCGAGGATCAGCTTCAGCACCTCGGTCGCCTGGATGGAGCCGATGGTGGCGCACATCGCGCCCAGCACGCCCGCTTCGGCGCAGGACGGCACCATGCCTGGCGGGGGTGGCGTCGGGTAGAGGCAGCGATAGCAGCCCTCGCCCGGGAGGTACACCGTCGCCTGGCCGTCGAACATGAGTATCGAACCATCGACGAGGGGCTTCTTGAGGAAAACGCAGGCGTCGTTGACCAGGTAGCGGGCCGCGAAATTGTCGGCGCCGTTCACGATGATGTCGTACTGGGAGATGATGCCCATCGCGTTTTCGGAGTGCAACGGCTCCTCGTGAGTGATCACGTTCACGTCCGGGTTGTAGGCGTTGAGCGTCTCCTTGGCCGAAACGACCTTGCGCTTACCAACGTCGTCATTCTGGTGCAGGATCTGGCGCTGCAGGTTCGAGAGGTCGACCACGTCGAAGTCGACGATGCCGATGGTGCCGACGCCGGCCAGCGCGAGGTACAGCGCGACAGGCGAACCGAGGCCGCCGGCGCCGACGATCAGCACTTTCGTATCGAAGATCTTGCGCTGACCCACGCTGGCGACCTGGGGCATGATCAGGTGCCGTGAGTAGCGCGTCACGCGCTCCGGCGTCAGGGCGTAGTTCGCTGGCTCACCAGGAGATGAGGCTCCATTCGCACTTTTGGCGGGGGTCTGGGGGTTGCCCCCAGTTTCAATGCTGGGCTCATCGGGCGCGCCACCGGCGAGCGCCGGGATCACGGCGACCTGATCTCCATCCGAGACTGCGGTTGATTCGCCTTCCAGCGTGGCGATCTCCTGGTTGTTCACGTAGATATTGATGTGCGCCGGGATCGCGCCTTCGCCGTTGTAGCAGAGGTTGCGGAAACCCGGGAAACGCGCGTCCACGTTGGCCAGGACTTCGCCGACGTTGGCGCCTTCCACCTCAACGCTCGTCCGGTTGCCGACGAAGCTCCTGAACGGCGTCGGAATGTAGACACTAATCATGAGAAACCTCCCCGCCTCTCAGAGGCATTGACCGATGTGGGGAACGCACCCAGCAGGCACGCGGCGCTGCTCCAGCTCGCTTTAGCGGGGGTCTGGGGGTGTCCCCCAGCTTGAACATCCATGGTCGCATACTTGGCCCTTGAATTAGAAGTTCACGCTCAGGTAGCGCTCGCCGGTGTCGGGAAGCACGGTGACCACCCGCTTGCCCTCACCGAGACGTTTTGCTATCCGCAGTGCGGCGTGGACGTTGGCGCCGGCAGAAATGCCGACCAAAAGCCCTTCCTTGAGTGTGATCTGCTTGGCCATCTCGATCGCCTCTTCGTCTTTGACGGCGATCAGCTCGTCGTAGACGTCGCGATTGAGCACGCTGGGCACGAAGCTGGCGCCGATGCCTTGGATGCCGTGCAGTCCCGGCTTGCCTCCCGCCAGCACCGGCGAGCGCGTGGGCTCCACAGCGATGACGAGGACGTTTGGCAGGCGCTGCTTCAGCACCTCGCCGACGCCCGTAATCGTGCCACCGGTGCCCACACCCGCGACGAACGCGTCGAGGCGGCCCTCGGTGTCGCGCAGGATCTCTTCGGCCGTGGTGCGCCGGTGCGCCTCCGGGTTCGCCGGGTTGTTGAACTGTTGCGGCATGTAGTAGCCCGGGTTCCTGGCGATCAGCTCCTCAGCAGCGAAGACGGCCCCCGTCATCCCCTCGATCGCCGGCGTCAGGATCAGCTGCGCGCCGTAGCGTTGCACCAGCTTGCGGCGCTCCAGGCTGTAATCGTCCGGCATGGTGAGGATCAGCTTATAGCCCTTGGCCGCGGCGACCATCGCGAGGCCGATGCCGGTGTTACCGCTCGTCGGCTCGACGATCGTGCCGCCGGGCTTGAGAAGACCGCGCTGCTCGGCGTCTTCGATCATCGCCAGGGCGATGCGATCCTTGACGCTGCCGCCCGGGTTGAGCGATTCCAGCTTGCCCAGCACCTCCGCGTGGCCCGCGGGCGTGACGCGCGCGAGCCGCACCAGCGGCGTGTTGCCAATCAGCTCCAGAGCGTTGGCGGCGATGCGGCTCTCAGTGCTCCTCATTCCAGCGATCCCTTATATGGCGTAACGCGCAACGTTACCGGCGCGTTCCCGCTCCGCGATGTCTGAAATGGTAACGCTCTCCAGCACTCGAATCGTTGCCGCCTCGATCTCCTGCCAGACTGGTTTGAGACTGCAGGCGGTGGTTGTGCGGCAGCCCGCGGGGTCGTCCAGGCAGGCGATGGGGGCGAGCGATCCCTCGAGCGCAGCGATGACTTCACTCAGGCGCAGATCGTGCGGGTCGCGGATCAACGCGTGACCGCCCTGGGGCCCCCGCACGCTGCGGATGAAACCCGCGCGCCGCAGCGAGGTCAGGAGCTGATCGAGGTAGGGCTCCGGGATCGACTGGCGGTGAGCGATGACCGCGCTCTGCACCGGCCCTTCGCCGTAGCGATGAGCCAGCTCGACGAGAGCACGCACGCCGTAATCGCCCTTCATTGACACTTTCATGAGGAGACTTTCATGGGTTCGTATCTAATGTTAACTAAGTACGTCAACAATTACAAATTTAGGTCAGGGCGCCTCAGTGAATCGAAAGGCGTATACGCCGCTGCTGCGGTCGGAGATGTAGATCAGGCCGCCGTCGACGTGGACGCCCCAGGCGCCTTCCCAGATGCCGGTCTCGCCCTCCGCTGGCACCGTGTCGTAGTGACCGATCTCGCGCGGGTGTGCCGGATCGTGGAGGTCGACAATGCGCAGCCCATCCACGTAGTACGAGATGAACGCGATGCGGTCGATGACGCGGATGTTGTGGATCGAGATGCCGTCTCGCGTCTTGTAGGTTGAGACGATCGAGGGTTCAGCGACGTTCGTCACGTCGATGACCGTCATGCCCTGGTCGTAGCCCTCATCCATGTGCGCCAGATACCGTTTCCCGTTCGCTGCGAAAGGCCAGCCGGAGTGACTGAGGGTGCGCGGCCAGTTGAGCGCGCCGGCTTCCTGGACGTTCGCCGGGTCGCTGACGTCGAGGATGTGAAGGCCGCCCGCCAGCTGGTAGTAGTAGCCGATCAGCTTGCCGTCACGCTCCTCCAGAGACAGGTCATGTGAGAAACCGAACGCTCTGGACGACGTCCGCGGCAGGTAGATGCCGGCCTGGCGCATGTTGGCCGGGTCGGACACATCGATGATCCGGATGTCCGAACGAGGATGCGACTGGTTGATCGCGAACAGGAGTTTGCCGTCCGGCGAGAGCGTCAGCGTGTGGATGTTGGTCACGTCATCCGGCGAGGCTTCGATCGGGTCATCGTGGTAGAAGCTGCCCAGGAACCGGGGCTGTGCTGGGTCTCTGACGTCAAACGCCACAACTCCTTTGTTGGTGGTTGCCGCGTAGAGGATGCCGTCGCGGGCCGTGACCTCCAGGACGGCGCTGAAGTCACCTCCCGGGGCGTCTCTCAGGGTTGCGCGGCTCTTGAGCGCCCCGGTGGCTGCATCGAGTATCTCGATGATCCCGCTAAAGCAGGGGGCAAACACCAGCCCGTCCTCTGCCCAGACCCCGGAGCGTGAGCTGCAGCTGGCGTCGGTTGGGCGGTCCCAGACCAGCTCGACATTCTCAGACTTGACCGGTTCGTCCCGGTTAGGCACGCGGGCGAGCTTCGTCGTGAGGTCGGTTTCCGCCAGATCGAGGCTCACGGTCATCGGTTCACCGTCTGTCGCTGAAACGTCGGCCTGGAAGCCGAACAACCAGGACGGTAGCCCGGTACAACCCTCGAAGTGCCAGCCCTCATCCGTCCTCGCCGCCGGACAGATCAGCCTGTAGCCGCTGATGTCGAACACCCACGCTTCGCCGTCCACGCCGGGTTCGAGCCGCAGGCCGAAGCCAGTGTCGTTCTCGCTCGTGCCGAAGGCGGCCCAGAGGGCGGCCTCCGGAGGCGCCGGCAGGCGCTTCTCGTCCTTGCTGCACGCCACGGCCAGCAGGCAGGTTGCTGCACTGACGCCGATGAGGAGCGCTCTGGCCAGGGACGTGGAGGGAAGCATCCTGGATGCTATATCGACAAGAACACCACCGGAGCCAATAGTAGGCATGCGAGAAAAATTATCAGGTTGCGGCGCGCGCTGCTGACCAGGTGCGCCGTGCCCAGGATCAGCCGGGTATAGGGACCGTAGAAGAAAACGAGCACGGTCATTGATATGAGCCCGCCGGAGATCATCTCCGTCAGTACCACGGTGAAGGCCCGCGGCGAGTCCAGCAGCAACGCCGCCAGCAGCGTATCCACCCAGGTAGCGATGTTGGCGCCCATCACGTAGGGGATCACGCGATCGCGGCGCACGTAGCCCTTGAGCGCCAGCGGCACCAGGATGGTCACGGATAGCGAAACGGACATCGTGATCAGCGTGACCAGGCAGCCGAAGGCGAACATGGCGTGGCGCTGCTGCATCGCCTTCGACATCGCCTCGAAGCGAGGGCCGGGGCTGTCCAGGCTGGGAAGAGACCGGTCGAAGACGCCGAAGCCGAGCACGAGTGCCCCGACGCCGGTCAGGAACACGAGCAGGCGCGGCAGAGCGTCCTTGAGCGGATCGACCACGGGGTCCGAGATCGTGCCGACAAACGACGTCAGGACGCCGGGGCTCTCGATGTGCACGCCGTCGAGCCAGCCCCGGTCGAGAATGAACAACCCGATCGGCATCGCCGGAGCCCAGAGCGTGATCGCCGTCAGCAGCGACACGACGCCGATGTACAGGCCGTCGGGATTACGCTTGCCGGTGACGTACGACACGAAGCCGACGACCAGGACGATCAGCGAGGCGCCCATGCGCGTGCCGTTGATCATCGCGAAGGTCTCGAGGTCGCTGATCGCGCCGCCTGCGAACAGGCTCATCGCGACCGCGGCCACCGGCGAGCCGCTCATCACGACGTAGGCGCCGAACCACCCGAAACCGAAATGCCCCGCGATGCCGTCGGCGGAGACGCTATCGAGGATCGGCCGCAGGCCGCCTGCGCCGGACTTGATCAGCTGCAGCGCCAGCACGAACAGCCAGAGGGCCAGGACAACGGCCGCTCCGTGCAGGGCGACCCTGGGTGCGAGGATACGGAGCGGCGGGCCGCGATTCTCTACTTCGTGGGGCGGAGAACTCGACTTTAGAGAGGCCACGTGATCCTCACGTGGGGACGCGGACAAGGTCCGCCTACTTGCCCTTGCTGGCGTCGATCAGGATCTGCGCGACTTCCGGGCGGCTGAACTCAACCGGCGGCATCTGGCCCTCCGCCAGCATCTGGCGCAC
>DATDOP010000063.1:0-6196 GCA_035293185.1 Dehalococcoidia bacterium
AGCGGCTGCGGCTGGTGCCGGCCTCTGAGACGTACGCCGGTGCGGTCTTCCGCGAGTTCACGGCGCAGATCACCGAGTTCATGTTCCCAAAGCCGGCGGAGGAAATCGAAGAAACGCTGGCGTTCATTCGCGGCGCCCGCGAGCGGATGGCGCGCGGCGAGGATCTGGACATGGCGATCCTCCTGAAATCGACGGCGGAGTTCCTCGGGCACGGTGGCTTGCACCACATCGGCGGCGACACGCCGGAGCTGGGCATCTGGATCAAGCAAGGCGCGCACGGGCAGGCCTACGGCCGCGAGGCGGTGACGGCGTTGACGCGCTGGGGCTTCGAGAACCTGCAGGTGCGCTACCTGGTCTATCCGGTGGACAGGCGCAACATCGCCAGCCGCAAGATACCGGAGTCCCTGGGTGGCGTCGTTGAGGCGGAGTACGAGCACACGAACCTGAGCGGTCGGGTACTGGACATCGTCGAGTACCGCATCTACTCGCCGCCAGAGTAGCGGCGGGCAATGGTAGGCCACCAGCATGCTGGTGGCCTACCATCTATGACTTCTTGCTTTCCGGCCGCCGGCCTCTAGCTTCTGGGCGCGAAGCGCACGGGCTGGCCGGGGACCTTCATGCGCAGGCGGTAGACGGAGGTTTGCGCCGTGACGTACATGGTCTGCCAGTCTTCGCCGCCCCAGGCCAGGTTGGCGGGGCTCTCGCCGACGCCGATGAAGCCCAAGAGCTTGCCCTGCGGGTCGAAGACCCAGATGCCCTCCGGCGAGTTGGCGGCGAGATAAACGTTGCCCTGCGAATCGAGCTTCATGCCGTCGGGGCGTCCCTGGTGCTCGCCTTGCTTGGCTTCGCAGAACACGCGGCCGTTCTCGAGCAAGCCGTCGTGGGTGACGTCGAAGATGCGGATGTGCTGCTCGCGCGTGTCGCAGATGTACATCTTGCTGCCGTCCTCGGTCAGGGCGAGGCCGTTGGGCGCCGCAAAGTCCTTGGCGATCATCTGCAGCGTGCCCTTTTCGGCTGAGAGGCGGCAGACGCCGGGGTGCGGGTACTCCTGCCCGGCGATGCTGCCGTCCGGCTGGCGCAGGCCGTAGGTGGGGTCGGTGAACAGCACGTCGCCGTTGGCGGCGCAGAGCACGTCGTTGGGGCTGTTGAGCCGCTTGTCGCCCCATTTGCCGGCCAGCGTCTCGACGCTGCCGTCACGCAGCGTGCGGCTGACGCGGCGGCCGCTGTGCTCGCAGGTGAGCAGGTTGCCGTCCTTGTCCCACGTGTTGCCGTTGGCGATGCCGGACTGCTCTTTCTCGCGAAAGACCTGCACGCCGTCCTTCGTCCAGCGGCGCATGATGCCCGTGCGCACGTCGCTGAAGATCAGCGAGTCGTCGCGCGGGTCCCAGAGCGGGCCTTCCGTGAAGACGCAACCGGTGGCGATCTGGTCGACCTGGACGTTGGGGTCCACGAGGTCGTTGAGGCGGCTATCGAGGGCTACGACGGCCATGAGGCGGTTCCGTTTCTAGGCTGAGCATGGCGGGGTCAAACGGCGGGGACGATGGTCGTCAAACGCTACGGGCTAGCCGGGCTTGTGCGTGGTCATCTGGACGATATCTTCGGGCGTGAACTTGTTCACGGCCTGCACGTTGGCTTTGTTGCGCATCGAGACAGGCAGCATCATTCGGGCGGTCGCTTCGTTGCCGGCCTCGACGACGACCCAGGCGACGTGTTCGCCGGCCTTGCAGCCCCAGTCGAAGCGGGCCAACAGTTCCTTGCTGTGCCCCAGGACGCTGTCAATGTCCCCGATGCAGTCTTCCAGCGTGTGAGGGCAGGTAACCAGGTAGCGTGCCATGATGAGTCCTTTCTGTTTGGCAGGTCCGGTGCGGTTCGTAATATACGGCTTCGCCTCGCTATTGGTAAGCGATTAGTGAGTAGACGTCGTACCCGCCGAGAACCTTACGTCCGCCGAGGTCTGACAGCTCGATCAGGAAGGCCATGCCGGCGACCTTCGCCCCGAGCATCTCGACGAGACGGGCCGTGCCGCCCGCGGTCCCGCCCGTCGCCAGCAGGTCATCGACGATCACGGCGCGGTCGCCGGGGCCGAGGGCGTCGCTGTGGATGTCGAGCTGGCCTTCACCGTACTCCAGCGCGTACTCGATCGACATGTGAGCCGCCGGTAGCTTGCCGGGCTTGCGCACCGGCACGAAGGGCAGTCCGAGGCGCGCGGCGATCGGCGTGCCGAAGAGGAACCCCCGCGATTCGATGCCAACGATGGCCGTTGGGGTACGCGAGGTAACGTAGGCCTGCAGCCCCGCGAGCGCAAACTCGAAGGCGGCGGGCTCCTTGAGCAGCGGCGTGACGTCGCGGAACAGAATGCCGGGCTGGGGGAAGTCGGGCACGGCGCGTATGTAGTCCCGCAGGTCGAAGGGCGCCGTCACAGGGCGTCGATCCGCGGCTGCCAGGGGCCCTCGACGGCGTAGGCCTCGTCATCGCCCGGCCAGGGCGGCATCGTCACAGCGACGGCTTCCAGGGCCGCCGCGCTGGTGCAGCGGAACTGGAACGCCGTGCCCAACGGGATGCTCAGACAGGCGCCGGCTGCGAGCGGCGTCACCTCTTCGCGATCGGCCTGGCGCCGCCAGATCTCGCCGCGCCCTGCCACGACGTACCAGAGCTCCTCGACCGTGCGGTGTGTAACCGGTAGCGACGTCTCGCCGGGCTCGAGGCGGAAGTGCGCCATGCTGCCGCCGGGGAGGCGCAGGAGGACGCGCACCTGCGACCCGTCCGGCGCCAGGACGTCGGGTTCAGCGGGGAGTGTCATGCTCGCAAACGGCTGTGGCATCGATTCGGGCTCCTCCGGGCTATTGTATTGAAGATGGGGGCTCTGCCCCCAAACCCTCGCTAAAGGCGGCGCCTGAGGCGTTCGTCGCCGGGCCGGCCCTGCCCCCAAGCCCCCGCTGAAGGCGGCGCCTGAGGCGCTTAGGCGTCGAAGACGTCACGTGACTGACGAAGGCTCCGCCTTAGAGCGCTCCCCAAGCTGTCCGTAAAGCGCACGCGAACTTGTGTCGAGAATCAGGTGATACAGGGAGCGTGATGACAAAGACCTTTCGAACCAGACTAACAGGCGTGCTGCTGGCGACGGCGTTGGCGGCGGCCCTGATCGGCTGCAAAGGCGGAGTCGAGACCACCGGACCGGTGCCGACGGCGAACCCAACACAGCAGGCCCGCGTGTTAACAGACACCGCGGAGGCAAAGTACCTCTCGCTGATGAGCGCCGAGCTGGGCAAGCTGATCCGGGAACAGCCCTGGTTCCAGCAACTCACTCAGGCTCACGTCGACCTGATCGCGGCAATGCTGCGTAGCGAGCGCGCCGCCAAGGCTCAGGGTGAAGAGCTGGGCGTGCGCAACATGCTGACCCTGGCGGCTGAGCAACCCTGGTACGGAGACGGGCTCGATGACCCGGAGGCCCGTGGTCTGCGCGGCGTGTTTGCGGCGTACGAGGAATCGCTGTCCAACCGCAACGCGCCCAAGATCGGGTCGCTGCTGCCGCAGGCGCTGCAGAACGGCACCCTCCGCGCCGTCGATCTGCCCAAAGGCGGGGAGATGTTGCTCGTCGTCTCGGCGGAGAAGCCGGCTGATGCGCAGGCCGTCCTGGACATGGCCGTGGAGGCGCTGCCGCAGATCGAGGCGCTGGTCGGCGCCTACCCGTATGACTTCCTGCACATGATGGTGTCCGACCTCGGTGAATACCTGGCGGGTCTGTCCTACGACCAGTTCATCGTCGTCGCGCCCGGCTCAATCGATAGGAACACGGTGGTGCACGAGCTGACACACTCGACGATGTACGGCACGTTTCCCACCTGGTTCGAAGAGGGCTTCGCTTATTTCATGGGCTACTACATGACCGACGACCTGGACGCGGGCACCAAGGAGATGACCAGCGCAGTACGCGCCGTGGGGACCGACGCGAGACTCTACGTTGGCCCGTACAAGGACGGCTCGGAGGCAGGCTACATTGCCGAGCTCGCACAAGGGTTCCTGTTCATGAAGGCGGTGCAGGAAATGCGCGGCATCGAAGGACTGACGGCGATTCTCGGGAAGCTGCGCACCAAGACACTGACGGATCAGGAGCTGCTGCGTGAGTTCGTGCAATTCGGCACAGCGGAGGAGCAGCGCGCCATGCAGGATTACTTCTGCAAGAACGTGGTGGGCACCGCTCGCGACTACTGCCGTTGACGCTACGGTTGACCGGGGCCATTCGGTTCGAAGCCGCGAGTAGAGACGTGCTGGCTGAGGGGCCGGCAAAGCGCGCCGTCCTTGAACGCGCCGCTAAGGCTCCCTATGATGTCTGGGCGAAGCCAGAGTTCTGGTTTGCGGACCTGCTGGCGGCCAAATCTAAATCCCAACGCCTGGAGTGCTGATGAATCGCAGAACTGCCCTTCTTAGAATCGTGCTGTTCTTCTCCCTGGCCGCAGTGGCCACGCTGGCTGCCTTCAAACTCCCCGGGACGCGCGACCTGGAGGCCGCGGGCGCGGTCCTCAGCTTCCCAGCCACGTCCTGCAGCAGCGCCGGCGCACAAGTTACGTATGACTGGCTGCCCGTGGACGGGGCGCTCGAGCAGTGGATCGACATCACGGCATCGGATAACGGTTTCGTGCCGGGCTCGTACAGCAGCACCCAGCTCAGCGGTTCCGCAACCAGTTTCAAAGCAGCGGCGTTGGACCCGCACTGGCCCCACTTCTGGCGCGTCAACACGCGGACCGTCGCCGGCTGGCAGGTCTCGGTAACGGGGACGTTCACGCCGTGCGACTGGCCTGTACTGCTGGTCGGAGGCGTCTACTGTCAGACCTCGACGCAGGCGCGGGCCGAGCTGCGCTGGGCGCCGCGCGCCGACGAGATCGGCTACCAGTGGCTGGAGATCAGCCGCGACGGGACGTTTGCCGACGTCGGCCTGGTCCGGATCGGACCGCTGGCCTTCGGCTCCCAGGGGTACGCGCGCGGCGGCTTCGTGGTCGGCGAGGAATACGCCTTCCGCACGGTTTGGGAAGACGCCGCGGGCAACAAGGTGCCGACACAGACGGGTTGGTTCACGCCAACCTGTACCTCGACTGCCGTGAACTCGGCGCTGTACCCGTCGACCGACCGCCTGGTGGCGCCGCGTCTGGGGATCAACGCGCCGGTAAACGTGCGCGACGTCGGCCCCGGCGCCGAGCTGGGCGTCCCGGCCGGCGCCTACGACGTGGTGCGCTATAACTTCGGCGATTTCACCGGCCTCGGCGGCTACCCGGGACAGGGCGGCGTGACAATGATCGGCGGTCACGTCGACTACTACACGGTGGGGCTGGCGGTGTTCGCGCCGCTGCGCTCAGCGCAAACCGGCGACGTCATTCAGTACGTCACGGGCGATGGCACCTCGATTACGTACGTAGTCGACTGGGTCAGCGACCTGCCGTTCAACACGGACCTCAGCGGTTACCTGGGGCGCCGCGGCAACGACGAGCTGTTGCTGGTGACCTGCAACGGCACGTTCGACCAGTCCGTGCGCCGCTACGACCTGCGCCGGTTGGTGCACGCGGTGCGTACGTCCTGAGGCAACGCGAGTCCAGGAACGTAAAGAGACCGGCCAAAGAGCCGGTCTCTTTCGTTTGGTTGGTTTGCGCTGTTACTTGCGCATCGCGACGCGCGCGCCGGGCATGAAGCCGTCCACGCGCTCGAGGTCGAGGATCACCGGCGATCCCTTCTTCTCCTTGTCTGCGTTGCGTTCGGGCTCGGGAATGTCGTTGTAGACCTTCTCCCGGGTGGCGTCCGAGTTGTCGATGCGGGCGACGCCGCGGAACTGCAGCATGGCGCGGTTCTCCGGGCCCGGGTCGCGGTAGAGCATCGTGACGCGCGCGTTCTTGGGCAGGGCCTTCAGGAGGCCGCCGTCCGGGTTGCGGGCCCAGATCGCGAGCTGGTTGTCGCTGTAAGCAATGGCGCTGCCGCGGTACGAGAGGCTTGGCGCGCCGTTTTCGTCCGTGTAGGCAACGATGATCGGCTTGCCGCTGGTGAACGACTCGTTGACCATCTTCTTGATCTGATCGTTGAGCTTGAGCTCAGTTAGCGGCTCCGGTGCCGGCTGCTGGGTCATGTATTTCCCCTCCTGCTGTATTTTTTCTTGCCGATTGATGATGCTCGCAGATTATATAAGGCGGATGTGCCTGACGAAAGCGTGAGGCAG
>DATDOP010000064.1:0-3638 GCA_035293185.1 Dehalococcoidia bacterium
GGCGGCGGCGTACCTGCCACGCGCTTCTCCACGTCCAGGGCTTCTGCCGGCGCGCCCTGCCAACCGCAGGCGGTGCAGCGTGCCCGGTTCCGATTGGTCACCAGCAGGCCCTTGCAACTGGGACACAGGCCCGGCAGGGGCTTCTGCCAGCTCGTGAAATCGCAATTGGGATAGTTCATGCAGCCGTAGAACTTGCGCTTCTGCCGAGTCATCCGCTCGACGACCTCGCCCTGGTCGACAGGGCACAGCACGCCGGTCTTCAGCAGCACCGGCTTCGTGCCCTTGCACTCCGGGTATTTCGTGCAGGCGTAGAACGAACCGAAGCGCCCGCGTTTGACCACCATCGCCGCGCCGCAGACGTCGCATTTCTCGTCCGTCGCCTCGGGCTCCGCCTGGTCGCCGTCCGGACGCGTGTAGCGGCACTCCGGGAAGCCGGTGCAGGCGAAAAACGGCCCGAAGCGCCCGAAGCGCCGCACCAGCGGCTTCTCGCACTCCGGGCAGTGCTCGCCCGTCTCCTGGACAACCTTCGGCGCCTGCTCGGCGCTGATCAGCGCCTCGTTCAGCGGGTTGTACAGCTCGCGCACCGTCGGCTGCCACGGGCGTGAGCCGGAAGCGATCTCGTCCAGCTCCTCCTCCATGTCCGCCGTGTACCGCAGGTCGACCACGTTGGGGAACTGCTCGTTGAGGAAGTCGTTGACCACGAAGCCCAGCTCCGTCGGCTTCAGCTGCCGCTGCTCGCGCTCCACGTAGCCGCGGTCCTGGATCGTCGACATGATCGGCGCGTACGTGCTCGGCCGGCCGATGCCGTTCTCCTCCAGCGCCTTGACCAGCGTCGCTTCCGTGTAGCGCGGCGGCGGCTCCGTGAAGTGCTGCTCCGCTTTCAGGTCGCGCAGCGTCAGCGCGTCGCCGGGGTTCATCTCCGGCAGCGGCGAAGCGAGCTGCTGCTCGCCTTCCTCCGCCGTCACGTCGTCCCTCGCCTCTTCGTACAGCTGGCGGTAGCCCGGAAAGCGCACTGCGCTCGCCGAGGCGCGCAGGTGATACACGTCCCCGTCCTTCGCCGCCGCGTCGATGTCCACCGAAACGCTGTCCAGCACCGCGTCCGCCATCTGGCAGGCGACGCCGCGCTGCCAGATCAGCGTGTACAGGCGCCGCAGGTCCGGATTCAGGCCGCGCAGCTCCGCCGAGTTCGGCTCGCGCGTCACCGACGTTGCCCTGATCGCCTCGTGCGCCTCCTGCGCCCCCTTGCGTGAACGGTAGACGCGCGGCTGGGCCGGCACGAAGTCACCGCCGAAGCGCTGGGCCACGAAAGCCCGGATCTCCGCGACAGCCACGTCCGCCAGGTTCGTCGAGTCCGTCCTCATGTACGTGATCAACCCCACTCGGCCCGAACCGCGCAGGTCGATGCCCTCGTAGAGCTGTTGCGCCAGCGCCATCGTGCGGCGCGCCGTGAAGCCAAACCGCCGCGACGCCTCTTGCTGCAGCGTGCTCGTCGTAAACGGCGGCGCCGGGCGCCGGTGCTGGTCGCGGCGGCGCACGGTCTTCACCGCATACGCCGCGTCGCGCAGCTGGGCGCTGACGCTCTGCGTCTCGACATCGCTGTTCAGCTCGAACGTGCGTTGGCCTGCCTTGCCGCGCAACCGTGCCGCGAACTCGACCGGGCTGGCCGCCAGCGCCTGGGCCAGCAGCGCGTCAACCGACCAGTACTCCTTGGCCGTGAAGCCCAGCACCTCGCGCTCGCGGTCGACTACCATCTTCACCGCGGCGGACTGCACGCGGCCCGCCGACAACCCGCGGCGCACCTTGCGCCACAGCAGCGGGCTGATCTTGTAACCCACCAGCCGGTCCAGGATGCGGCGTGCCTGCTGCGCGTCCACCAACGCCAGGTCGATGTCGCGCGGGTGCTCGAACGCATCTCGGATCGCGCCCGGCGTGATCTCATGGAACACGACGCGGTGCAGCTGGCGGTTCTCCACCTGGTCAAGGCCCGCGGCCTGCACCAGGTGCCACGAGATCGCCTCGCCCTCCCGGTCGGGGTCGGTCGCCAGGTAGACCGTCGTCGCCTTGGCGGCCGCCTCCCGGATCTTGTTGACCACGTCCCGCTTCTCGCGCGGCACGATGTAGTGCGGCTCGAACTCGTTGTCTACGTCCACGCCAAGCTTCGAGCGCGGCAGGTCGCGCACGTGACCGACCGACGCCGTCACTTCGTAGCCGGAGCCGAGGATGCCCGCGAGCGTGCGCGCCTTCGCCGGCGACTCGACGATGACGAGCTCCCGGCCGCGTCCACGGCGCGTTGACGCTGCGGCCGGTGCCGTCGCGCCGGTGCCGTTCGCTGCGCTGGTCGTCTTGCGGCGAGCCGCAGTCTTGGTTGTGGCTTTTGTGGTCTTTTTAGCTGGCATGTCGCGGGGTTAGTTCCTCAAGCGTTGGCGCTGTACTTTCTGATTGCGACCTCCCGAGCTCTCACGAAGCTCATGGGCCCTACCTGGCGCACTATGCCCTTCAGCTCCAGCACCGCCAGTGCGCTGGACACCGATGCGATCGGCAGACCGCTGGCCCTCTGTACTTCATCGATGTGTGACGGCTGGTTGGACAACACGCTCAGCAGCTTGGCTTCCGTGGGGTCCGCCGGAGCGACTTCTCGCAGCTCCTGCTGCTGGGTCACCATCGTTAGATTCAACTCCTCCAGTATATGCTCGGTTGTCGAGACCAGTTTTGCCTCACCGTCGCGGATCAGCTTGTTTGCCCCGCGATGCGTCGGCGAATAGATGCTCCCGGGCACCGCGAAGACCTCCCGGTTCTGCTCCAGCGCGTAACGCGCCGTCAGCAACGCGCCGCTGTCTTCGCTGCCTTCTACTACTAACACACCCAGGCTCACAGCGCTAAGGATCCGGTTGCGCCGCGGGAAAAACTCGCTGCGTGGCTGCGTCCCCAGCGCATAGTCTGAGATCAGCGCGCCGTGTTCCGTGATCTCCAGCGCCAGCTTCGCGTGCTCTGGCGGGTACACCATATCCAGCCCGCAGGCCAGCACGCCGATCGTCCGGCCCCCGGCGGCCAGCGCCGCGCGATGCGCCACCGCGTCGATACCGCGCGCCAGGCCGCTGACCACCGTGATCCGGTGCCCCGCCAGGTCCGTCGCGAAGTGCTCGGCCGCCTGCCGTCCGTACGGCGTCGCCCGCCGCGTCCCGACGATGGCGACCGACCACTCGTCCTCCGGCGAGAGCTCGCCGCGCACGTAGAGCACCGGTGGCTTGTCTTCGATCTCCTTCAGGCGCGCCGGGTACTCGGGGTCGTCCCAGGTGTACGCCTTCACGCCGGACTTCTGCAGTCGCTCCAGCTCCGCATCCGGCGAGATCGCGTCTCGTTCCGACACTATGCTCGAGACGGTCGCTTGATCGAGCCCGGCCGCGTGCAGCTGACCGGCGCTGGCCTTCCACGCCGGCTCCATGCTGCCGAAGTGCGCCTGCAGCCTTCCGGCCCGCACGCTACCGATGCGCGGGATGCGCGAAAACGCGATCCAGTACTTCAGGTCAGAACGTCCGTTCACTGGGCACGCATCTTACGCAGGATGTCGCCTGCGAAGCAAGCCATGGAGTCGCAATCTTGACGGCGAATGAGAGCTACGCGCCGCCGTTCTTGGGCTT
>DATDOP010000065.1:0-3602 GCA_035293185.1 Dehalococcoidia bacterium
CGCGGAGGAGAACCCGGACGTGGACGCCGACGCGTTTCGCTACCCCGGCCCGAAGCCGCAGTCCCGCGAGACGGCGATCGCGATGCTCGCGGACTCGTGCGAGGCCGCCGTGCGCTCCAACCCCGACCATTCGGCCGAGACGATCGACCGCATCGTCGATGAGGTGTACGGCGAGCGCGTGGCGGAAGGGCAGCTGGACGAGTCCGACCTGACGTTGAAGAACATCCGCGCGCTGACGGAGTCGTTCAAAGCGACGCTGCGGGCCGTCTATCATCCGCGTGTGGAGTACCCGGCGCCGACGGAGGCCGAGATGCTGCTGCGCCGCCTGCCCTTCCGTCGCAGTGAACCGCCAACCGGATCGGAGAACCCCTGACATGCGATTCGCGGTACTTGTCTTTCCCGGCACCTGGAGCGACGGCGACATGCAGCACGTGCTGCGCAACGTCATGCATCAGGAAGCAGACCTGGTCTGGCACCGCGAGACCGACCTCTCCCGCTACGACGCGATCGTCGTGCCCGGGGGCTTCTCTTACGGCGACTATCTGCGCTGCGGCGCCATCGCGCGCTTCTCGCCGGTGATGGAGGCGGTCAAGCGCGAGGCCGAGCGCGGCAAGCTGGTGTTCGGCAGCTGCAACGGCTTTCAGATCCTCTGCGAGGCGGGACTGCTGCCCGGCGCGCTGATGCGCAACGACGTAATGCAGTTCCGCTGCCAACCGCAGTTTCTGCGCGTCGAGACCGCGAATACGCCGTTCACCAACGCCGCGAACCCCGGCGACGTCGTCGAGATGCCGATCTCGCACGGCGAAGGCAACTACTACGTCGACCCCGAGACGCTGGCGCGCCTCAAGGCTGAGGACCGCATTGTATTCAGATACTGCGACGAGCAGGGCAACGTCACGCTGGAATCGAACCCCAACGGGTCGCTGGACAACATCGCCGGCGTGCTCAACGAGGGGCGCAACGTGCTGGGCATGATGCCTCACCCGGAGCGCGCCAGCGAGGCGTTGCTCGGCGGCACGGACGGCCTGCTGATCTGGACCTCAATGCTGCGCGCGATGGACCTGCCCCTGCTCACCCGATAAGCAGATCAATCCCAATTTCAGGAGGCCGATCATGTCCCGATTCGCCGCTCTCGTCGCGATCGTTGCGCTGGCGCTCGTGCTGTTGCCCTCGGCGGCGGCACCGGCGCGGGCAACCACGCTGGCCTGTCCCGCCAACCCCGACCCGCCGAACGCAGCAGACCCCTCGATGATCCTGAACCAGCCCATCGCCGGGGCGACGGTCACGAGCCCGGTGCATCTGGCCGGCTTTGCGCGGGTCTTCGAGGCGCACGTCGATATCCAGATCCTCAGCGCCTCCGGCGCCGTGCTGGTCGAGACCTTCACGATGTCCGCGGAGGCCGGTCCAGTGCTCGCCCCGTTCTCCGCCGACGTCCCCTTCACGGTGCTCACGGCGCAAGCAGGCTGCATTCGCGTCTTCGCCTATTCGCCCGCGGATGGGACGCCGCGCAGCATCGTGCAGGTGGAGGTCAACCTCTCCCCCGGCGCAGCGCCAACGCCCGCCGCAACCGCGACGCCGGGCCCGATTGCCCCGCCATCGACGGGTGACGGCGGCCTCGCCCATGGCAGCGCCACCGACTCCGCGCCGTTTGCGGCCATCGCGAGCTTGCTAACCGCCGCGGCTTGTGTGAGTCTGCGCCGCGGAGGAATTCGCGCATGACCGTGCCGGATCTGCAGTGCTTCCACATCGCCTTCGCGGTTAGAGATATCGAAGAGACGATCGAGCGGTGGAAAAAGCTCTTTGGGCCTAGCAGTTGGCATATCTGGGAGGCGCGGCCAAACGGCACTCGACCGGCGTATGGGCGGGCTGCTGGGCAAACCTGGGAGCTCTGGGAAGCGAAGGGGAGGGGTGATTCGTCGTTTCATGAGTACCTGGAGAAGTACGGCGAAGGTGTTCAGCACATCGGCTTTTGGGTTGAGGACGTCCGGGCTGCGGTCGAGGCGGCCCTGGACGGTGGCGCCAGGTTCCAGACAGCCAGCCTCGATGCCAATGGCAACCTGGTGGCGCAGCTCTTACCCCGCGCGGACGTCGGCGAAGAGCATCTGGGCAAGCTGGGACTAACCGCGTTTGTCGATGGCGGTTTTGGTAACGTCCGCGTCGAGTATTGTGGCCGCACAGCCGAGGACTTCCTGCGAACTACCCTTGGAGCGCAATATCAGGAGATCGTTGTCCCGCCGCCGTGGGTCCTCCCTTAGCCACAGGTCGTTGTTCCGGTCCCGTGCGCACGGATTAGCGTCAACGAACTCAAAGCGTTGGCAAGGAGCAGGTCAATGTACGGGGCTTTCTGGCACGCGGTGGCCAAGCCGGGTAAGAAGCAGGAGTTGCTTGAATTCCTGGAGTGGGACGCGCAGGTGGCCGGTGAGAAAGAACCCGGTACGGTCAGCTTTGACGTTTATGAGGATGCCGAGGACGTAGACGCCATCTACGTTTATGAGTCATATCGCGACGCTGCGGCGTTCGCCGAGCATCGAGCCAACGAGCCGTTTCAGAAGTTCTTCCCCGGCGGGCTGAGGAATGAACTGGTGGGAGAGCTCAAGATCATCGCAGCGTTCTCCGACTCGGTAGTGTCCAAGAGCTGAGCTTATCGCTATGCCAAACTCTTCTCGATCGTGTCCAGCGCGCGCATGGCGGACAGCGCCTGGTGCACGCTGGCGTTCGGCTCCCGCTTCTCGTTGATCGCCGCGAAGAACTCCCGGTCCTGCAGCTCGATGCCGTTCGTCGAGACCGCGACGCCTGAGAGGTCGATCTTGGCGCCTTCCTTGACGTCGCCGTCGTAGAGGTCGTCGTAGTAAGCGACGTAGGTGCCGTTGTCGCAGATGTAGCGGAAGAACGTGCCCTGCATGCCCTTGTTGTTGAACGAGAGCGAGAGCGTGCAGATCGCGCCGCCGGGCGCCTTCAGCTGCACCGACATGTCCATCGCGATGTCCAGCTCGGGGTTGATCGGTCCCTGGACGCCGCGCGCGACCGAGATCTCCTCGCCGGTCTGATACTGGAAGAGGTCGACCGTGTGGCAGGCGTGGTGCCAGAGCAAGTGGTCGACCCAGCTGCGGGGCTGGCCGGCCGCGTTCATGTTCGTGCGGCGGAAGAAGTAAGTCTCCGCCTTGAGCTGCTGCAGCTTCAGCTCGCCGGCAACGATCTTGTTGTGCACCCACTGGTGGCTGGGGTTGAAGCGTCGCGTGTGGCCCGCCATGGCGACGAGGCCGGTCTGCTTCTGCATGTCGCAGATGTCCTGCGAGTCCGCCAGCGAGTCCGCCATCGGGATCTCAATCTGGACGTGCTTGCCGGCGCGCATGACCTCGAGCGCCTGGGCGTGGTGCTGCTGCGTCGGCGTGGCGAGGATCACAGCTTCGACGCCGGGGAGGCTGATGCTCTCCGTCAGGTTGTACGACGTCCAGTGCGGCACGTTGTACTTCTTCGCGGTCTCTTCGGTGCCCTTCGGGTTGCCGCCCGCGAGCGACACGACTTCGATACCGGGGATGGCGGCGCAGGCCTCCAGGTGTCTCTGACCGAAGGCGCCCTGTCCAGCGACAACAACTTTCATG
>DATDOP010000066.1:0-26516 GCA_035293185.1 Dehalococcoidia bacterium
GTGAGCGAGATCAAGGTGCCGGAAGAGAAGCAGGTCATCGTCCACGAGGCCGAAAAGCGCATCCAGGAAGTCAACGAGCAGTACCAGATGGGACTGATCACCGACCAGGAGCGCTACGACGCCACCGTCGACGTCTGGAACACCGCGACCGAAGACGTCACGGCCGTGATCCAAAAGCGCCTGCCGGAATACGGCTCCGTCTTCCTCATGGCCACTTCCGGCGCCAAGGGTAACATCGCCCAGATTCGCCAGATGGCCGGTATGCGCGGCCTGATGTCCGACCCCTCCGGCCGGATCATCGAGCTGCCGATCAAGTCGAACTTCCGTGAAGGCCTCTCCGTGCTGGAGTACTTCATCTCCACCCACGGCGCCCGCAAGGGTCTGGCCGACACGGCGCTGCGTACCGCCGACTCCGGATACTTGACGCGGCGTCTGATCGACGTGGCGCAGGACGTGATCACGCTCTCAGAGGACTGCGGCACGCTGGCCGGCGTCTGGCTCACAGAGCCGCACGACAAGGCTGTGCTGGAGTCTCTGCGAGAGCGGATCATCGGACGTTTCGCCGCCTCGACCATGGCCGACCCCAAGACGGGCGAAGTCATCGTCGAGCACAACGAAGAGATCACGGCGGAAAAGGCCGACGCGCTGCTCGCGGCCGGCCACGAGCGGGTTCACGTCCGCTCAGCCCTGACCTGCGCTCTGACGCGCGGCATCTGCGCCCTTTGTTACGGCATCAGCCCGGCACGGGGCCTGATCGTCGGCCAGCGAGAGGCCGTCGGCATCGTCGCCGCCCAGTCGATCGGTGAGCCCGGCACGCAGCTGACCATGCGTACATTCCACACCGGTGGCGTCTACGTGGCCGGCGGTGAGATCACAACCGGCCTGCCGCGTGTCACGGAGCTATTCGAGGCCCGCGTGCCGAAGAACAAGGCGATCATCTCCGAGATCGACGGCGTGGTTGAGGTGTCCCGCGACAGCGATGTCCGCCGCATCCGCGTCGTCTCTAGCGAGCTTTACAGCGACCGCTACGACCTTCCCAAGGGCGTTGAGCTGCTGGTCACCGAAGGCCAGCAGGTCGATTCCGGGGCGATCCTGGCGCGTTCGCCGGAGCCGGCCGCTGAGGAAGGCAAGAAGAAGTCGAAGAAGGCCGAGTCGCCCGTTGCCCAGGTGGTCGCGAGGCTGCCCGGCCGCGTCACCATCGACAAGTCGAACCGGATCTCGATCCTGTACGAGGAGCGGGAGGAGCGCGAGTACGCCGTTCCGGCCGCCGCCCGCGTGCGCGTCGAGCCCGGTGAGTACATCCACGCCGGCCAGCAGCTGACCGACGGTCCGCTGGACCCGCAGGACATCCTGCGCATCCAGGGCCCGGAGGCGGTGCAGCTCTACCTGGTGGAAGAGGTCCAGAAGGTCTACCGCAACCAGGGCGTGAACATCAACGACAAGCACATCGAGGTCATCGTGCGCCAGATGATGCGCAAGGTGATCATCGACTCCCCCGGCGACACCACGATGCTGCCCGGTGAGTATGTGGACCGCTTCGAGTACGAAGAGGCGAACAAGAAGGTCTTCGCTGAGGGCGGCGAGCCGGCTACGGCCGTGCCGGTGCTCCTGGGCGTGACCAAGGCGTCTCTGAACACAAGCAGCTTCCTCGCCGCCGCCTCCTTCCAGGAGACGACGCGCGTGCTGACCGAGGCCGCGATCTCCGGCAAGACCGACCACCTGATGGGCCTGAAGGAGAACGTGATCATCGGCAAGCTGATCCCGGCCCGCGCGCCGATCGACCTGCCGCCGCGGCCGGTTGAGGAGCTACGCGCGCCGCGTCACCTGCTCGAAGGCGAAGAGGGCTACGAAGGCGAAGACTTCGAAGCGCTCGAGCTGGCGGAGGAGGACGATGTCGATATTGATGCGGACGCGGAGGAGGACGAAGAGGTCGAGGACATCGAAGCCGAGCCTGACCTCGCGGCGCTCACCGCCGTCGAGAGCGGCGTCGTCGAGGATGAGGTTGAGGCCTAGACTCCACTAATCAGGCGCAAGTTCGAAGGGGCCGGTCACGAGACCGGCCTCTTCTGCTTTGACTCGAAAAGCCCTCCGGGTACGTGCTGATCTTCCGGCAGGCGAAGTAGCGAAGACTACCCACGTGGGACCTTACGCGGCGCCGCCGCAGGCTTACGAGGCGATTCAAGCCTGGATGCGGCGCGAGGGCCGGGAGCCTGCCAACCACGTGATGTGGGAGGAATACGTCACGGGCCCCGAGACACCACCGGCGCAGACGAGCTCCATCGTCTACTGGCCCCTGAAGCCGCGCTGACCCGGCTCATCTCGCGCACCAGGCACCCGCCGCGAACGACCCAGCTGCACTCGGGCCGGCAGATTGACGGGCCGATAGCCGGGCCTTACCTTTCAGCCAGCGTCAGGAGAGAGCACTCGTGCGTCAGGATCTACCGGGTGAGAGTCCCCTTAGCGCGGTCTCACGAGTTGAGGCCCGGTTCCGGCAGTAGGAGACATATGAGCCGCCTGTTTAGCGCCGCTCCGTTCATTGTCAGCCTTGTCCTGGGCATTCTCGCAGTGATCTTCGCCTTTCGACTCAGTCTCGCCGACGACCTCTGGCCGGTGGAGCCCACCGGGCCCCTGTCATTCACGCTGATCGGCTCTTTCTTCGCATCCGCTTGCGTGGCGACCCTGTGGTGCCTGTATGAGCGACAGGTGGGTGGGCTCGTTGGGCTTGCCCTGGACTACCTGACGATCTTCGGTGTCATAGCGGTCTTCTCGTTCGATCTGGCCGACGGAGACAACATCATCACGGTGGTTGCGGCCGCGCTGGCTATCGGCGGCGTCCTGTTCGCGACGACGATGCTGCCGGCCCTGCGGTCTCCGATCACGGATCTGCGGCCGCAGCCGCGCCTGGCGCGTTTGTCGTTCATCGGCTCCGTCTTCTGGCTGGTCGGCGTCGGCGTGGCGCTACTACTGAAGGCGAAGGTCCTGCCGTGGCCGCTGTCAGACGAGCTCTCGGTCATCTCAGGGAGCCTGTTCCTGGGCGCCGCGACGTATCTGGGTTACTCGCTGCTTCGGCCTAGCTGGGCCAACACGGGCGGTCAGCTGGCTGCGTTTCTAGCCTACGACGTTGTCCTGATCTACCCCTTGTTCACCCGTCTGCCCGACGTCGATTCCGAGTTTCGCATCAACCTCTTCGTCTACAGCGCGGTCATCGCCTACAGCGCGCTCCTCGCCACCTACTATCTGCTCGTCGATCCGCGGACGCGTGTGTTCGGATACGTGAGCCCGGTGGCTGCTCTCCCCTCGAGCCCGCCTTTCGCCGGCGGACAGGACTCCTCCGGATAACCTCCGAGACGAGGGGTGGTCCCGTGCTGCCTGGCGTTTGTTGATCGCGCGGCAGGATCGTTTACGGAGAGACGCCGACTCTTGCGTCAGGCGCCTCGGTTGGGCCCGTAGACGCTGTGCGGCTGCGGGCTGCGCTCGGCCAGAGGCCCGCGGCACTCACCACCAGGAGGCTGACCAGAAACGCGACGTAGATCCAGCTGGCCGCGTCGCTCCATTCCACGCTGCCTTCAAAGCGCAGCAGGGCAATCAACTCCAGCGAGGCAAACGTCGCCAGCCCCGTCAGCGTCGCAGCCACCCGGGAACGGTCGTTCTCCCACAAGACCGCGGCGGCGGTTGCTCCCACGGCCGCGATCCAGGAGCCGATTGCGCGTGCCGTCAGAGGCGTGAGCGCCCAGGGCCAGTACTCCATGGTCTCCCCAGGTATAACGAACAGTGCGATGCCGCTGGCCGAGGCCAGCACGCACTGGGCTGCCAACGTGACCCGCAGCCACGCCGGCAGGTCCTTCCGGCGTGCCGGATTCGTTCCCGGTACTCGGGCTTGCGCGAGATACGTGAGCACGAGCGTCGGCGGTACGGCGACGTAGACGATCACCCACACCCAGGCCGCCAGCAAGGTGATGAAAACCGAACTGTCGAGGTGAAACTTATCGAGGTGGAGGAAGGTTGCGACCAGTAACAGCGTCGTCGCCGTGAAGGCCGTCGCCATGGTGCTACGACCCTGTACCCAATTCCCGGCCCGCAGGACGTGGAGGGTTGAGACGAGCGCCCCCCAGTAGCCGGCCCCGAGAAAGGCAGCCGTCAATGGCACGCCGATTGTCCAGGCAAAGTAGCGGTGCGTTTCCTCAGACAGGATGTAGAGCTGGATGCCGGCGAGAAATACCAGGCCGATCACGGCGCTGTCGACGATGCGGGTAAGGGCCAGTACCGGCTGAGGGGCGTCCTCCGACATCTACCATCTCCCGGCTGCGTGAGCCATAGCTACCCGGCCGGCGGAGCGTCTCGCCCGCGGCCGGCGTTCGGCCTGGTGACTCCCCGCCTGCGCGCTGGAGAACACGGCCCGCTGGTCACGCTCGAGCGGCGCTGCCCCTTGTCGCCAGCAGCCGGATGAAGGGTAATAGCGGACGCAGCCTGCGCACAAGGCCCGCATACGTCGTCTCCCCCCGCATCAGCCGGCACAATATGCTACGAAACGACTCGCTGCGCCGCAGCATGAAGTAGCAGGGCCGCGGCAGGTAGTAGTAAACGTCGCGCAGCAGCTTGGCGGCCCGTATGTCAGGCATCATCTCGCGCTCGATCGCCGCTTCGTAGGGGAGGAGGTCGGCGTCGGCGCCGTCGAGGAAGCGCAGCAGTCGCGCCGCCGCCAGGTGGCCGGAGACGAAGGCTGAATGGAGGCCCTCTCCCGACATCGGGTCGACCAGGCCTGCCGCGTCGCCGACCAGCAGCACGCGCCCGCGGACGATCGGCGCACCCTCATCGCGCGTCGGCAGATGATGGCCGCGGATGTTCAGCATCGGCGCCGACTGCAGCCCGTAGTGGCCGCGCAACGACGCGAGGTGTGTGCGCAGCTTGCCGCCCTGCGAGTTCCAGCCGCCGCAGCCGACGTTGAAGTGGTCCGACTTGGGGAAGGACCAGCCGTAGCCGCCGGACATGCTGCCCAGCTCCAACGCCAGCAGATCGCTCCACTCGTCCGGCACGCGTTCCCCGTTGTAGGGGAAGTTGGCCTCCAGCGCCACCGGCGGGTCTTTCACGGGACGCAGCCCGGCGCTGCGCGCGACGATCCCGTTCGCCCCGTCGGCGCCAACCAGCGCTCCCGCCTCGTACGTGTCGCCGTTGGCGGCGATGCGCACGCCGTCCTTCGCCAGCTCGATGTTGCGCACCACGCTGCCGCCGTGGAATTCGGCGCCGGCTTTTACGGCCTGGTTTAGAAGGTATTCGTCCAGGCGCAGGCGCTGCGTCATGTAGACCAGCGTCTGCGGGTAATCGTAATCGAAGAAGTCGCCGAGCCGGTAGCTGAACCGCACCTTCTTGACCACGTGCTCGACCACAGGTGTGAGGTCGACGGGTGAGCGCTCGAAAGCACGGACGGTGACGCCGCCGCCACAAGGCTTCTCGCGCGGGAATTCTGCGCGGTCCAGCAGCAGGACCCGCGCGCCCGCCTTCGCCAGGTGGTAGGCGGTGGTGCTGCCGGAGGGACCGGCGCCGGCGATCGCTACGTCATACTTGTGCACGCAGCCAGTCTAGCAAGCCGCCGGGTAACGGCGAAGGGATGCGGAAGCCTCAGTCGAAAGACACCGACTCCGCAATCGTCACGAGCTCCTGGAGGGAGAGGAGGTCGCTCGTGATGCTGAAAGAAAAGGGGCTGCCATAGAGTACCGTGGTGGAGCCGTCCGGACTAATCTCCCAACCGTCGCCGACGCGGCCGACTGTCCAGTACAGCGTGAGCTGCTTGTCTTCCCATTGCGGCGTGAGTGCGTTGCCGTGCTCATCTACCAGACGCGACAGCGTCGGGCCGGACCGCGACCAGTAGGCTTCGCCGTGGTCGCCGATCGCCACCACGCCCTGCCGGCCGGCCGGCAGCAGGTCCGGGTTCATGGAGTCCCAGGGCACCGCGCCGGGAAAACCCTGGACGATTGCCAGCCAGTGCCCCGCGGCGTCGCGATAGTAGACGCCGATCTGGTCGTTGTGCGACATCTGCGGGTCGCACTCGGGGCAGTTCTGGCGGACCTCCTCCGGGCTGAACCACTCCGGGCGTGAATGGCGGACCATGATCGGCTGGAAGGCCTCAGGGATGTAGGCGGGCATCTTCGGCTCGAATGAAGCGACCGTCCCCGCGCCGTCCAGCGAGCTGAAATCGCGGCCGGCGCTGCCGATGCACTGCACGGTGAGCAGCGCTTTGCAGGCATCGGAGGAGCGGGACGGCCGCTGACCCGCAGATGGGACTGCGCCACCGTCCGAAACCAGCCTGCTGACGCCGTAGCCCCCGGCCAGGACCACAAGAGCAGTCACGGTCGCCGCGCTCGCCAGCAACGGCTTCGAGGCGAAGACCAGGCCGAGTCGCAGCCGCCAACTCCTGAGGATCGACGCCATTGCGAAGCCCCAACGCCGCTGCGGACGCCACGCGGCGGCTTCCTCCCGGTTCGAAACGCCGAGCTTAGAGATGATCTCCGAGACGTGGTACTTGGCCCCGCCCAGGCTGATCCCCAGCTCCTCCGCGATGTCCCGGTTGGAATAGCCGCGTCGGAGCAGCGCGACTACCTGCCCCTCTCGCGGCGTCAGTTGCGTCACGTCGTGTTCTCGCCGTCGCGTCATGCGATGAGCGTACGCCAGAGAGGAAGCGCCGGCACTAGACCAGCTTTCGAAGCCTCAATGAAGCTGCACCCAGATAGCGACCGGGGAGCCATCGTCCGCGATGACGCCTTCGAAGGTGGCTCGCATGCCGGGCTGCACCTCGATGGCCGCAAGCGGTGCGGGCGGGAAACGTGCGCCGTCGATGCTCCCCGTCTCTATCCGCGCGTTCGGATCGACGTAGACGCGCGTCACAACATCCGGGGCGCCGGGAACGCGCACGGGCGGCTCGATGTTGAGAATATCGAGGTAATCGTCACCCACCTCGACGACGAAACCGGTCTTGTACTTGAAATAGTTGCGAACGACTTGCAGTACGCGCCACGTGGAGGGGTCGCTCGGTTGGGGAGAGTCGTAGCGGATGAGGATGCCATCTCCGATCCCCAGTCGTGCGTGGTTGTCGTCTATGACAATTGAGTGGCCGATGGCGCCGAATACCGTCGTTTCCGGGAGGAGGGCAACCTCTCGCAGCCCCGGGTTAACGAAATCGACGGAGAGCACATCGCCGGCGACGGCTGTGAGCTCACCCGCTGACGTCACGTGGCCGGGCAATGCCGGCAGAGCTGTTGTCGGCCCTTGGAATCCCCATGGAGCCTGGGGGATCGGAGTTGCTGAAGACGCAGCTTCGGACCGCGGAAGGGCCGTTGGGACGGGAGCAGCCACCTCAGGGACGGGCGAGACGGATTCCGGGGACAGCGCCACGCTGAAGGCAATCAGGCCAATGACGGTGGCGGAAAGGACCGCTACGCCCGCGGTCAGTCGCAGGCCGCCCACGATGCTGGGCACCGCAAGCCAGGCGGCGAACGGCTGGCGCGGTCGCCAGGACGCCGCCTCTTCACGCGTCGACACACCAAGCTTTGAGATGATCTCCGAGACGTGGAACTTGGCCCCGCCCAGGCTGATCTCCAGCCTCGCCGCGATTTCGCGGTTCGAAAGGCCCTCGCGCAGAAGCTCCACCACCTCCCACTCGCGAGGCGTCAGGATGTCCGGCGTCCGGGGCCGCCCGCGACCACTCATAGACTCGATGGTAGGTCGCGACGGCCCGAATTACACTAGTCCGCTCACCACCCCTTTGCCCGTTTGCCTCTTTGCCCGTCTGCCCGCGTCTACTCCGCCACCGCCACGATGGCTGCGATTAGCAGCATGACCTGCACCGCGATGCCCGCCAGCAGCAGGACATAGCCCACCATGCGTTCCCAGCTGTGCAGCAGGATCGCCAGCAGCAGGTCCACCGCCAGGAAGCCGAAGGCGGAGCGCGGGATGTCCAGCAGCTCCGACTTGTCGGTGACGCGCACGACGCCCCCCAGCGAAGGGAACCTCAACGGCACGCTCTGACTCAGGTCCGGGTAGGTGTTCAGCACGTAGCCCAGCACCGCGCCGAACGCCGCGATCATCGCCAGGGCAAGGAGCAGCGCGCTGCGGTCCAGCCAGAACGTCTGTGCCGCGATACCCCAGCGGTGCACCGACTGCCGTTGCTCGAACAGCGCGCCGCGAGACTGGTTCGACTGCACCGTCTGCGCGAAGAACACCGCGTCCGGCACCGAGATGCCGTAGATCTTCGTCGGCGTCTGGACGTAAAGCACCTCGCCGGGCGAACGATGAGCCGAGTAGAACAGGACGTCGCCCACGTCATCGACGTGAGCGCTGCCGATGTGATGGCCCGGCCAGTTGATGCCCTCGATCTGCGGGTTGTCGTCCTCCTCGCCCGGCACGAGGCGTTCGATGTTCGCCAGCGGCACGATCTGGTGGACGCTGCCCCAGCGTATGTCCAACGCGTTACGGTCGACCAGGTAACGCAGCGAGGTGCAACTCCACGTCCAGTACGCGTACAGCGCGCACAGGCACACGAAGATCCCGCCGGCGAACAGCACCGGCAGTTGCCACAGGCCAACGTCCATGGTCAGTCCTCGGTACAGCAGCCCTGCGCCGAGCAGCAGGGACACGGCGATGAACGCGCCGCCCCAGAGGCTGCCCATGGCGTTACCCGGACGAAAGACTGTGAAAGACGGCATCCCTGCGAGCTACTCCGATCGGCCTGCGCGGCGTCTTGCGACTGGCGCGGCCGCGGCCACTACGGCGCGACCGGCTGGCGCAACGGCACAGGCGTGCACCAGGATCGGTATTTCGCGTTGCGGCCGTAGATGATGTCAAAGTACAGGCTCTGCAGCTGCTTCGTGATCGGGCCGGGGTCACCGTTGGCCACCAACCGCCGGTCGACCTCCAGGATCGGCGTTACGTGCGCGGCGGTGCCCGTCATGAACACCTCGTCCGCCACGTAAAGCTCCGAGCGGTCGATCGTGCGCGACTCCGTCTCGATCCCGAACTCGATGCCCGCCAGCTCCAGGACGGTTCGCATCGTCAGCCCTTCGAGCACGTTGTCCGAGCGCGCCGGCGTGACGATCCTGCCGTTGCGGACGATGGCGATGTTCTCACCGCTGCCCTCGGCGACGTGACCGTCGATGTTGAGCAGGATCGCCTCGTCGTAGCCGTTCTGCATCGCCTCTGTCTTGGCCAGCGCCGAGTTCAGGTAACCGGCCGTGGTCTTGGCCCGCGCCGGGATCGACATGTCGTCGACGCGGCGCCAGGTTGACGTCTGCACGCGCGCGCCGGCGTCGATATCCAGGTAGGGACCGAACGGCGCCACGAAGATCAGCAGGTCGTCCTCGAGGTCGTGCACGCGCACGCCGATCGCCTCGGAGCTCTTGTAGGCCAGCGGGCGCACGTACTGGTCCTCGCGGATGCCGGACTTCTCGACGACCTGCAGGAGCATGTCCTTGATCTCGTCGTCCGTCTCGGCGATGTTGATCCGGCAGATCTTTGCGCTCATGCGCAGGCGCTGGATGTGCTCGTCCACCTTGAACAGGAAGATCGTCTGCTCTGCTTCGTTCCAGTTGCCGCGGATGCCCTCGAATACGCCGGTCCCGTAGTTAAACGCGTGCGTCATGATGCCGATTTTGGCGTCGGCAAGCGGCACGATGCGCTTGTGGAAATAGGCGTAGGGAGTTGAAGGCATGAACAAAAGACCTCCGCTTGGGGGGGTAATTCAGGTTTGCAGATTATAGGCCCCGCCACGAGGGAGCGGCAAGCTAAGCCCACGTCTGCGCTATCATCCTCCCGATGCCCGCGAAGCACCGCCTCGGCAACCTCGATCTCGCCATCCTCTCGGACGGGCTGTTCTACATGGACGCCGGCGCCACCTTCGGCATCGTGCCACGCGTCATGTGGGAGCCCTACGCCGGCGAGATGGACAACCGCCACCGGCTCTCGCTGGCGCTGAACTCGCTGCTGCTGCGCTCCCAGGGCAAGCTGATCCTGATCGAGACCGGCGTCGGCGATAAGGCGGGCGGCTGGCGCCGCCAGTCCAGTCCCGTAGCCTACGGCACCCTGCTTTCCGACCTAGAAAACCTCGGCGTGCAACCCGAGGAGATCGACGTGGTGATCAATACGCACCTGCACGCCGACCATTGCGGCTGGAACACGCGACTCGCGGGCGACACCCTCGTCCCCACCTTCCCCAACGCCGAGTACTTGATCATCCGCGACGAGTGGCAGGCGGCGATTTCCCCCAACGAGCGCACGCGGGCGACTTACCTCGAAGAGAACCTGCTGCCCCTGGAGCAGCACGGCCGCCTCAACCTCGTCGACGGCGAGCACAAACTCACAGACGAGGTCACCATCGTGCCGGCGCCGGGGCATTCGCCCGGCCACGCGCACGTCGTGCTCTCCTCCGGCGGCGAGACCGGCATCTACACCGGCGACATCGCGCAGGTCGCGGTGCAGCTGGAGCGCACGGCCTGGGTCTCAGCCTTCGACATCCTGCCCCTCGTCACCATGGAGACCAAGAAGGCGATGGTTGAGAAGGCGATCGCCGAGCGTTCGCTGATCATCGCGGCGCACCTGCCCTTCCCGGGCATCGGGCGCATGAGCCGCAACGAGCAGGGCCAGCGCAAGTGGCAGCCGGTGCTGCCATCCGGTTGAACCAGAAGCCCTCAACTGACGGCTCGATCCGCTTGCAGGAGACGGCAGCGCTTTTACAGAATAGGATGTACCAATGTTGAGGAGGTGCCGCCTATGATGCCGCCAGGCTTTGACGGCCAGCCTGAAAGAGCCCCATCGCCGCTCGAGTTCCGCCGCCGCGAATCCGAGCGCACGATCTACACCGAGAAGAAGCTCGGCGATGACTGGGTCGCGCTGTGGAGCACCGGCGATCTGCCGGCAGGCGCGAACGTCATCCACGTTACCGTCATACCCTACCGCGGCGAACGCGGCGTGATCCCCTGGAAGGGCGGGCGTCTCTTCCTGCCTGAAGGCGACGTGCAGGCGGGCGAAACCGCTGAAGGCGCGATTCGCCGTCTGCTCCTGGAGCAAGTCGGCATCGAAGACCCGTCGATCACCCACCTCGGGCACTTCGTCCTCAAAGCTTCCACCCTGAACAAGAAGCTGCCTGCCGGGACCGTGGTCTACGACGCCTTCTACGTCGCTGAGGTAGGCTCGTTGGCCGACAACCCCGGGGACGAGAGCTACCAGCGGCGCTTTGTCCTGCAGCGCGAGCTTAACGAGATCCTGCGCGGCGGCCATATCGAGCGCCGCCGCGAGTACACGGACGCCCTCGACCATTGGCTGCTGGCACGCCTAAAAGCCGCCCGCGTAGATAACTAACAAGCGTTCTAGCTGCACAAGAAACGCAACCGAGGCTGGTGCCTCGGTTGCCTATTTTGCCCGGCTCAGCAGCATCCGGAAACCCGGTCGCGGGAGTAATATCCTCCTCGTATGCGCGGCACGTGCATCGCGATCACCCTCGCCGAGGATTGAGGTCTGAAGATGTCGCTGCAAGAGACGCAGCCGGCGCCGACGAAGTCCCTCGAGGAGCTCTGCAACACGCTGGCAGACCAGCTCAGGACGCTCCTGGGCAACGAGCCGAGCTTCTTGGCTCGCTTTCTCTCGTCACGCGCGGACCCTGAGCTGAGAAAGACGTTGGGCCGCATCTACGTGGACGCGCTCGATGCGCTGGGGCTCAAGGACAGGATCGAGAAGGAGGGCTGTGGGACGGCGCTATCGTCTCTGCTGGGAGGCTTCGACCCCTACCACACCGGCCTCGACGCGGCTCTCGAGGTCGCAGACGAGTTCGACAAGATCCTCATCCAGTGCGGCGACCTCAAGTACGTTCTCGAGACGCTGGTCGCTGAATCGTCCTACACCGAGGGCACGGCACTGGCCTGGAATGACGTCTACAAGGATTGGGACGCCAAACACAGCTTCACCAACCTTCGCGACCTGGTAGAGGACGCCGCCACCGACATCCCGGATCTCACCGAGCGTTCACGCGGCCTGCTCTTGGGCCTCAAGTCAGCGCGGACCCACCACTACAGGCGACATCGCGCGCGCCAGAAGATGAAGATGAATCACCTCTGGCTGCTCGTCCCACCTCTGACGGTGCTCCTGATCGCCTTCGGCGTCCTCATCCAGGACATGGACGATCTGAGCGCGAAAGAAGTCACGCTGGTGGCCATCGCCGGAGCGACAGGTGCATCGATTGCCGGGACGTTCAAGCTGCGCGACGAGCTGAAGTTGGGCAGCGATCTGCGCGAGTTCACGCCGGCGATTCTCGTCCAGCCGCTGGTCGGAGGCGTCGCGGCGCTGTTCTTGCTGATCACGGTGGCGAGCGGTCTCCTCGACTTCAGCGAGAGCAGCGGCATCCTCGGACGGGCAACGCTGGGATTCGTGGCGGGTTTCAGCGAGCCGTTCTTCCTGGGCGTTACGCAGCACATTGCCAGCACCGCAAACCCCGGCAAGAAGTAACCCAGACCCCCCGGGCGCGACTGCGGGCTAACCCAGCAGGTCCCTCACCGCTTCCACGACTGCCTCCGGCGCCTCGCGAGGCAAGAAGTGGCCCGCCCGCGGCACGATGCGCCGTTCGTACCGGCCGGTGAAGTGCAGCGCGTGGCGGTCCGTCCCGTCCGGCGCGCCGAGGCCGTCTGCCTCACCCACCAGCGAGATCGTCGGCACCGTGATCGGTGGTTGTTCCGCCAGCAGCGCCTCGATCGGCTCCAGCGCCGGGTCTCCCTCCGCCGCGCGATGCCGGTGACGGTAGGACTGGATCACGACGTCGACGAAGTCTGGGTTGTCGAAGCTCCGAGCCGTCGCCTCGAAAGTCGCGTCATTGAACACGTAGTTCGGCGACCACAGGCGCCAGAGCAGGCGGCAGACGTCGCGCCGGTTCTGCTCCAGGCCGTTGCGCCCGCGCTCGGTATGGAAGTACCACTGGTACCAAAGGCGATGCTCCGCCGCCGCCGGCGCCGGGTTGGCGGACGCCGCGATGTCCTGCAGGTTGTAGCCGCCGACCGTCACCAACCCTCGCACGCGCTGCGGCCACAACGCCGCGACGATGCACGCCGCGCGGCCGCCCCAGTCGTAGCCGCCAACAACGGCTTGTTCGATGCCCAGCGCGTCGATGAAGTCGCGCAGGTCGGCGCCCAGGGCTGCCTGCTGGCCGGAACGCGGCGTCTCAGCGCTGAGGAAACGCGTTTCGCCGTAACCGCGCAGCCACGGCACGTAAACCCGGCAGCCCAGGGCCACGAGGCCGGCGCGCCCCGAATCCAAGGCTGGCGGAACATTCGGCCCTTCAGCGGGGGCTTGGGGGTGTCCCCCATGTCCCAAGCAAACACCGTCGTAGGCGCGCGGGTCGTCCGGGAAGCCGTGCAGCAGGATCACCGGCGCGCCGTCCTCAGGTCCCCTCGCCTCGTAGGCGATCTCCAGCGTCGGCGTGCGGACCGTCAGCGGCATTTCGAAACTCTACAGCACCGCAAGCTGAGACCTGGGGCATGCCCGGTCGTGTGTGAGCTGTACTGCGATGCCGCAGGTTTCAACCTGCGGTGTACTGCTATGCGATGACCGGGACGGTCAGTTGGCCGTAGGGCATGACCAGCACGCTGCCTTCACGGCCCTGCGCCTGCGCGTCGGCCACCAGCTCCCGCACGGCCTGCGAGGCGTCGGCCGCGTATTCGAGGTGCGCGGCGCGCGTCTGCTCCGGCGTCAGCTTCGAGCGCAGCAGCACGCGGGCCTTCGTCTGCACCATAGCCTGGCATTGGATCTGCCACTGGTCGTGGCGCGGCTCCTCGGTGTGCAGGATGCGCTGCAGCAGCGCTGTTGGCGACTCTGCGGCCCTTAACCCCTCGTCGTAGTCGCGGCTGCCGATGCCCTCCTCGCAGCCGGCCACCAGCAGGATCGACCCGCCTTCGCGCACGCCCTGCCCGGCCACCGACATGCCCTTGACCGACTGGTATAGCGTCGTGTCCGGCGGATAGCCCATGTTCGTCACCACCACGACGTCGTAGGGATGGCTGAGAGGCGCCTGGTACTGACGTGCCGCCCCCGCCACGGCCGCGGCGTGCGCAGGGGCCAGATCGCCCGCGAAGACGCCCGTGAGGCGCCTGCTTGTGTCGATCGTGACGTTGAGCAGGAACTGCGGCGGGCAGAGCGTGACGATTTCGCGGATCTCCTCGAAGACCGGGTTGCCTTCCGTTACGCACCAGTTGGCCTGCCGGTGCGCCAGGTTGGGCGCGCCGTGGTTGCTCATGACGATGTCCGCACCCGCAACGCCCGGCATCACGCCCTTGGCACCACCCGAGTAGCCGGCAAAGAGGTGCGGCTCCACGAAGCCGGTGACGATGCGCACGTCCGCCTCGACGTAGGCGCGGCACAGCTCCACCGGCACGCCCTTGCTGCGCCCCACCTCGACGAGCGTCGAGCGGTCGCGCGCCACGTGCTGCACGATGCGATAGCGGGTCGGCATCTCCGTGCCGAGCATCTCGGTCAGCTCTGCCGGGGTGTTGATCCGGTGCAGCCCGGTGCCGTTGACGATCGTAATGTCTGCGTCCGACACGCCCACCGCCGCGAGCTCGGCCAGAACGGGTTCGAGCAGCAACTGGTTCGGCACCGGCCGCGTAACGTCTGAGATAACTATGGCCACGCTCTGTCCCGGCCGCACGCGCTCGCGCAACGGTACTCCCGCGATCGGCGACCGCAGCGACGCGAGCACCGCGCCCGCCTGGTCGGCCAGAGGGCGCACGTCGGACGGCAGCAGCACCGTCGCGCTGTCCCGGACCTCGACGGGCAGCATCTCGCGGCCGAAAGGCAGGTCTACGCGCATCGCCTCATGCTACGACGCGACGCATCCGTGGGCTAGGATGGAGGCAATGCTTACAAAACGAGGACCAGGAAACCCCCGATCAGCAGAATCGTGGCGAGCGTGAACAGCGAGGCCTGCAGCGGCTTGTCGCCCATCGTCGGGCCGGCGCCGAGGCCAAAGGCGGCGAGATAAGCGATGAGCCCCACAGCCATCATGATCCAACCAACAATCGTCATGCAGAGATACTACCCGTCACGGCCACTTGTAGCTGCAGGCCTTGAAGCCTGCGAACGTGCAGGTCTACAAACCTGCAGCTACGGGGAACTGGTGTGATGGCGGGCTTCTTGACAGGCAAGGTTGCCGTGGTCTTCGGCGGCGGCGGCGACGTCCACCGCGGCGTCGCGGTCGCGCTCGCGCAGGCCGGCGCCGAGGTCGCCGTCGCGGGCGTCACCGGCGGCGACCTCTCGGCCGAAGCCGCGCTGCACTCGATTGCCAACGAGATTTGGGCCCTCGGCCGCAAGTCAACGGTCGTCACGCTGCCCGCAGACGACGCCCCATCCTTCGCCAACGCCGTCTCTGCCGCCATCGCCGAGCTCGGCCGCGCCGACCTGGTCGTGCGCGCCGAAGCCGTCCTCAACGCCTGAAACGAAACCGGGAGGCTCTGCTGAGGGTTTCAACCCTGGGGTTGTTCTTACACCCACGCACCGTCAGGCAGACCCACGCTGAACACGCCCCGTCTGACGTGAAGACAACCCTGCAGGATGAACCCTGCAGCTCCGCCGGCGGCACGTTCGCGCTCCGTAGCCGAGGCTTTCCAGCCTCGTCGTCCCAGGAGAGCGTCTGATCTGAATCTCAACAGAGAGCCTGGGAAGGCCCGATTACGTGTGACGGACGCTACGTGCTCGCGGGCTCCGGAGGCTTGCCGCCCAGGCTCACCGGGTCGACGATCAACGACCCCTCGACCACCTCGACGCTGACCCCGCCCATCTTCTGCGTCGACGCGTCCATCTGCAGGAAGGAGCAGAACTTGCCCCGTGGGTAGTCGCTGCGCACCCAGTCTGTGTCGTGCGGCCCAGACTTGAAGCCCTCCGGGCCCTCGACGAAGACGGTCAGCGGCCCGGCGTTGACGCGGATCTCGGAGAGCATGCCCGCCGGGATGTGGCCGGGGTAGGACGGGATCACCCAAACGGCCCCGCCGTAGTTCTTGCGCTCGTCGAACTGCAGGATCACCGGGTAGTTGTCCGTGTCGTGAATCGAGCCGCTCGGCATGCCGTGCAAAATCACCTGAACCGTCGCCATGATGAAACCCCTCTGCCTTGAACATGGGGGACACCCCCATGCCCCCGCTGAAGGCCCGACCCCCAACGTGGAGCCTCATTGTGCGCCTTTTGAGTTGAAGAAGGGGCCGCTGCTTCTACGCCCCGACGCCTTCCTGCACGAACGGCAGTGTCCTGCTGAGACGGATCGCCTTCACCTCGGCGTCTGCGACCAGCGCGATCACGTCGAACGGCGCCGCCAGCGCCGGGTCGAAGCCGCGCAGCGATGAGCCGGCGATTTCGTAGTCCATGTAGTCGTACGAGCCGATCAGGACCAGCACACGCCCCGCGTTGCCCACGCCCGCCAGCGGCCCCGTTGCCTCGGTCAGGCGGCGGCGCAGCAAACGCCGGATCGCGCCCCCATCCTGCGGCTCGAAGCCGGGCGGGCAGCCCGTGATCGCCCAGCCGTCCGTCAGGCCCTCGCCCGCCGGGCCGCGCCCCAGGCGTTGCAGCGACCACGCGTCCTCGTGCTCGAACTCGACCACGTCGCCGACCTCGATGCCCTGGCTCAGCACGCCGATCTGCTCGTACAGCTCGGTACGCTCCTCTTCGTTCTTCGTGAAGCGGTTGAGGCCGCGGCTGTCCAGGTAGAAGCTGCCGTCCAGCCGCGTCGAGATGTCGGTCCAGTGCCGTCCCAGGCCGCCGGTGACGGAGGCGTGGCCGCCCTCCTGACGCACCTTGCCCAACGCCAGGCGCACCGGCAGTCGCACCTCCCCGCCGCGCCCTGACGCCAGCTTCGACGCCGTCAGCACCACGCGCCGCACCCACTCCGACTCCTCCGGCTCGCCGTCCGGCAGGTCGCCGCCGGGAGGCTGCCACAGCAAGTAAGCGCCCGGCCGTGTCTGGTCCAGTCGCGCCGACAGCTCCTCGCAGCGCTGCCGCCACTCCTCCGGCGCCTCGAACAGCTCCGCCGAGACGATGCTGAGACTGCCGGACGCCGCGTCGCCCGCCTGCCAGACGTCCGCGAAGGCGCCCGAGGGCGTGAAGGAGCGCCGATAGCGCTCGTTCAGCCAGGCGAGGAAGAGACGCGCGGCATACTCGCGGGCGCGGCTCATCGGCTAAGCACGACCTCCCCTGTCCCTGGAGGGAGAGGGTTAGCGTGAGGGGAGCCCTCAAACTCAGGCAACGTTCCGAGAATCCTCACGCCGCGGCATGAATCCGCTGCCTGGGCGACGCGCCGTGATGCTGTGCTGAGGGTTTCAACCCTCAGGGTAGTCATTCCTCTCACGAACCGTCAGGGCGGCGCACGCTGAAAACAGACCCTCTGCCTGAGAACGACCCTGCAGGATGAATCCTGCAGCTTGGCAATAGGTCTCGCATCATCCCTAGATATTCGACCGCGACTGCCCGCCGTCGACGTTGAGGGCCACGCCCGTCACCCAGCTCGCGGACGGCGAGCAGAGGAACACCACCGCGTTCGCGACCTCCTCCGGCGTGCCGAAGCGTCCGGACGGGATGTTCTGCTTGACGAACGTCGCCATGCCCTCCGGGTCGGACTGCACGCGGCGGTCCCAACCGCCGCCCGGGAAACGAATCGAGCCCGGCGCCACGGAGTTGACGCGGATGCCCTCCGGCGCCAGCTGCAGCGCCAGGTTCTTCGCGTGGCTGGTCATCGCCGCCTTGACGGCGTTATAGGTCACCGGACCGCCGCCCTCGCGCCCCCAGATCGACGTGATGTTCACGATCGACCCGCCGCCGTTGGCCCGCATGTGCGCCACGGCCGCCCGGCTGGCGCGCACCGCCGCCATCAAGTTGAGGTCGATTGCGCCCTCCCAGGCCTCATCGTCGTCGCCCTGGCGCGCGCCGCCGGCGTTGTTCACCAGGATGTCGACGCGTCCCAGCACCTTCGCCGTCTCATCGACAAACTCCTCCACGGCGCCCGCCCGTGACACGTCAACGCTGGCGGCGTGGACGCGCACACCCGTCGCCTTCAGCTCCGCCTCGGTCGCGCGCAGCTGGTCCTCACCGCGGGCGCAGATCGCCACGCTGCAACCCTCAGCGGCGAGTCCGAGCGCAATTGCCCGGCCGATACCGCGACTGCCGCCCGTGATGATTGCGACCTTACCCTTGAGACCGAGATCCATGGCGCTCCCTCAGAAGTTTCAGATTCATAAAACCGGACGGGTTTCGATTCTAGCACGACCTCTTCCGTACACCTTCTGAACATAAGCGGCGGTTGCGCCCAGCGTCACATGTGCTAAGTTGGGGTAGTCCCCCGCTTGAAACCCTGTCGAAAAAGCTAAGATTGCGAAGCTTTAGCAAGATTGACGATTGAACTAGAACGCCCGACCAATGGGCTTTCTCCGCAAGTAAGACCACGCACGGGCGAACTGGGCAACACGCTGTCCCGTGCCCGGCGCGCCCGCGCTATCACGCTCGAAGACGTCGAGCGGGATACGCGCGTCTCCAAGCGCTACCTCGCCGCCCTGGAGGATGAGGACTTCTCGATCTTCCCGGCGCCCGTGTACGCCCGCGGCTTCCTGCGCACTTATTCGCGCTACTTGGGCCTGAACCCCGAAGAGCTGCTGCGCATCTTCCCCAACGGCGACCTCACGGTCGATATCGCTCCCCTGCCATCCGTCGTCCGGCCGCCGGCGGAGCTGATCAACGTTAACTGGCTGGTCGCCGGCCTCGTCGCGATCTTCCTGCTCGGCGCCGGCCTGTTGCTGCTGCGCGGCGGCGAAGACCCCGCATCGAGCGGTGACCTGCCCGGAAGCACGACGGCGAGCCGCAACGAGACGACAGCGGGCGGCTCCGTCCAGGCGCCCCCGAGCAGCGCCCTCTCCGCTCCGGTCCAGGGTAAAGCGATCGGCACCATGCGCCCCGGACAGTACCCCGATTTCGTCGGCGCCGACCTCGCCAGCTCGCTTTCCGTGCTCTACGACAACGGCCTGAACTTCCTGATCATCGCCGTACGCACCAGCGAGACGCCCGCCGGACTCGTCATGAGCCAGTCGCCCGGTCCCGGCGCCAAGGCCGACGACAACACGGCGATCACGCTCGTCGTCAGCCGCGCTCCCGCCTCTCAGTAGATAGATCGCGACACCGGCCGCAGCCAAACCTTCCTTAGGCGAGCCTTTCCAGGCTCGCCGTCGTATCTCAGACGAGGCGCCATCTTGGGACGCCAGGGCTGGAAAGCCCCGGCTACGGAACCCAGCACACCATCGGCGAAGCTGCGGGATTCATCCTGCAGGGTGGTCAAGTCGCAGACACACCCCCTCAGACCGCGGCCACTGCCTCCGCGGCCAACGCCGCAAACACCACGACCGTCCATGGCGGCGCCCGCCACAACGCCAGCAACCCAAACGCCGCCAACGCGATGCACAGGTCCGACGCTTCCTGCACGGCACTGAGCCACACCGGGTCGTACAGAGCCGCCAGCAACAGCCCAACCACCGCCGCGTTCACGCCCCTGAGCGCCGCCTGGAAGGACAGGTTGGTGCGCATCAAGCGCCACAGCGGCAGCCCTCCGACGATCAACAAGAACGAAGGCAGGAAAATCGCGACGAGCGCGATCATGCCGCCGAGCACGCCGGAGGGCGAGGGCCCCATGACCGTACCCAGGTAGGCCGAGAACGTGAACAGCGGCCCCGGAACAGCCTGCGCGGCGCCGTAGCCTGCCAGGAAGTCGTCCTGCGTCACCCAGCCCGGCGCCACCACCTCGCGCTCGAGTAGCGGCAGCACGACGTGGCCGCCGCCGAACACCAGCGACCCCGTCCTGTAGAAGCCGTCGAACAGGTTCAGGGCCTGGCTGTCGAAGACCGCCGCGGCCAGCGGCAGGCCTGCCAGCAGCGCGAAGAACACGACCCACGACGCGAGCGCAAGATTGCGCCCCACCACGGCCGGGATGCGCACCTCCGGAATGCTGGTCGTCGAGCGCACGAACAGCACCCAGCCCGCGACACCGCCCAGCGCAATCACCGCGACCTGCGCCCCGGCTGCCTGCCAACTCAGCATGACGATCGCCGCAACCAGCGCGATCGTGCCGCGCTGGCGGTCCGGCGCCAGCGTGCGCGCCATGCTCCACACCGCCAGCGCCACGATCGCCACGGCCGCGAGCTTGAGGCCGTGCAGCCACTCCGCCGCCTCGACGTTGCCGATCTCGCCGACGCCGTAGCCGAACGCAATCAGGGCGGCCGCCGAAGGCAGCGTGAAGCCGATCCAGGCGCAGATCGCGCCCAGCAGCCCGGCGCGCATCATGCCGATGGCCATGCCGGTCTGGCTGCTCGCCGGGCCCGGCAGCGCCTGCGATAGCGCGACGACCTCCGCGTACGCCTCCTCGGAGAGCCAGCGGCGGCGCTGCACGTATTCGTTGTGGAAGTAGCCCAGGTGCGCCACCGGCCCGCCGAAAGACGTCAGGCCCAGCTTGGCGGAGACGAGGAGGACCTCGACGGCGCTTCCGCGTTCGCCGTCTGCAACCGATTCAGACGAGAGTGACGGCTCCAGGAAGGGCCTCTTCTAGGACAGCGTCTCTGGTGACCAGCGCGCGTATTCCCGAGGTGACGGCCGCAGGGCTAGGGAGCTCCCTCTAGCACCTCGTCCACCAGCTCCCGGATGCGAGCGCGGGCTTCGGCCAGAGCTGTCTGACCGGATTCTGTGATGCTGTAGTACTTCCGGACCTTGCCTTCGACGTTCCTGTCTTGCCTGGTCAGGTAGCCCGCCTTCTCCAGGCTGTGCAGGACGGGATAAAGCGTCCCGGGACTCAACACGTAGCCATGCCGCTGTAGCTCCTCGATCATCGCGAGGCCATAGACCGGCTCCTCGGCGGCGTGATGCAGGACGTGGACCTTGATGAAGCCCAGGAAGAAATCTCGCGTTAGTCTCTCGGAGCCCGGCATAGCGATATCCTAGCCGGACAGGGCCCATTCGGCACGGAACTCGGGCAGGCGTCATCCGGGCGGCCCCGCGCGCCACCTAGCTCGACCCTGGCTGTAGCGAGCGCAGCCAGGCGACCTGCTCCTCATTGGGGATTATCTCCGGCCGCACACCTCGGACCTGCTCCAGCGCTTCCTCAAACACTAAGCCGTTGAGGATGAGCAGCCCAATCGCCATCGTAGCCGCCCTCTGGAAGCCCCCACCGCAATGGACGTACAGACCGCCGGGCTCGTCCTGCGATTCGAACCAGCCCGCAACCTCGGCCAACTGCTCGACCGTCGGCGGGCTGCCGTTAGGGACAGGTACCTGGCGCCGGCTGAGGCCCAGCTCCTGCAGCCGGTCAGGGGGTGGCGGGCTGTTCTCTCCGTTCAGCTCCTGCTCCTCCCTGAGATCGATCACGTGGCTGATCCCGGCGTCGAGGCAGCGTTCGTACTCCTCGGCCGGAATGAAGCCGCCAACCTGCAGCCAGTCGTTGACGCGGTCGATCCGCTTCGCTGCCGCTCTCATCGCGGCTCGGCGTGCTTCGTCCATTTCCTGACCGTGCCCGGCAGCATTTGTCATCTCAAGCCCCTTTGAAATCGCAAACCGTAATCGCAACGCGATAATGATTTGGAATCACCTCGTCGTCAAGCAAGCGTCGCGGTGATAACAGGCCTTTCAGGCGGCGGCGAGGGCTGACGTACAAAGAAAAGCAGAATCAGCGCGGTGGTCATGTAGGTCACTGATAGCGCCGTGAACAAGAGACGATAGCCTCCTGTGAAGTCGAACACCAGAGCGCCGATGAACGGCCCAGCACCAAGGCCAAAACTGGAGAAGGTGGAGAAGAAACCGCTGATTGAGCCGAAGTTACCGCGCCCGTAGTAGTTCGCCAGTAGCAAGTTGAACAGTGTCCCTCCGCCTCGCGTCGTCAGGCCGTAAACCGCGCTCACGGTCAATGCCATCGCTTCCGTGCGGACTTCGAGCATGGCCAGGACGGTGATGGCTCCGGCAACTGTGAGCACCGTGGCCAGCAGTCGTTCGGAGATACGCTCGGAAAGCAGGCCCCATAAGCCGCTGGAGAAGGCGCCGGCCAGCGTGAACGTGCTGATCGAAGCGGCTGCGACCGTCCGCGAGAGCCCAAGGTCCTGGAAGTAAGCCACCTGGTGAAAGGACACCGCACCGCCACCAAGAATCGAGAGAAAGCTCGCCACGACGATCAGCCAGAAGACGCGTGTGTGCAGCGCCTGCTTCAGCGTGAAATCGTAGTTGCTCATCGACACACCGGTCTGGGCTCGTCTGGCTCCGCTCTGGCGCGTTTCGGCAGGGCCCGGTGCTCCATCCGGGTACAGACCAAGATCTTCCGGTCGTCTGCGGAGAATCAGATATGCCGGCACGATGACCAGGACGGCTGACAGGCCGCCGAAGAGGACAAAGACCTCGCGCCAGCCGGCTTGATCTGTGATCCACTGAGCCAACGGTGCTTGCACAGCATTTGCCAGCGGCAGCGTCATGACGATGAGCCCCATGGCCCGGCCGCGCTTGGCGGCAAACCAGTTGATCATCGCGGTCTGCGCGCCCACGCCACTCAAGCAGGGTGACGCTATACTGCGAGCGAGGATGTAGGCGAGGTAGAACTGCCACAGCGCGTTCACTCCTGCGATGAAGAAGAACGCCAGCGCTAGCAAGACACCGCCCAGGGGCACGAGTAAGCGTGGACCGAACCGATCCGCAAGCCGCCCGATGAAAGGGCTTGCGAAGCCCGTGCCGATGGTACCCATGCTTATCGCTGTCGTCGCCTCCGTGCGGCTCCAACCAAACTCCTCCGTCATCGGCTTGAGCATCACGGCCATGAACGGCTGAGTGCTGCCTGCGGCCATCGCACCCGCAATCATCATCATCCCGAGGACCACCCAACCGTAGTAGAAGGGGAGCTTTAGTAGCGCGCTCATGACAAAGAGATGAGGCTCCGATGAACTACTTCTATCGCAGACTCGGAGCATGATATCGCATATCGATATTGTTGCAAGACCTTAGAGTTGTCGCCTTGACAGCCTCCACGGCGATGTCATAATCGTGCTACGTTATCGCATCACGATTTCGAGATGGAGGCAGGAAATGACGTCAGGTGGCCTCTTCTACTCCCGCGACGACACGGACGCCGTCGCCGAACCACAGCTGGCCTACTCCAACCCTCACAAGCAGCGCGTGGGTCCGCGGTGGGTCCGCGGCGAGGTCGTCTTCGCGATGCCACTCGGTATCGTCACCGTCGATCCGGAGCAGACGCGCTGGGCGAAAGAATACGTCGTCGTCCACAGCGTTGACGGTGGACCCCAGGGACGCCCGGAGCGCGTGCCCGGGCAGTTCGGCATCTACGATTCCAGGCCCGGCGACCCGCACTACAGCCCGATCTGGCGTTATAACTACGTCCTCGTTCCTCGCGACTACGTCGCCAACACCCTGCGCTCGGAGGAGGATTGCCTCAACTCCGGTTTCCCGATCATCGAGTCCGACGTCTACACTAATTGACCGGTCCTCTAACGCCGGCGTGACCGGCGCACCGACCAGAAACCAGAAGGAGACAATGATGGCCGACATCTCCGGCTTCGATCACATCGCGCTCGCCGTGCCTAACCTGGACGAACAGGTAGAGCGCTTCACAGCCACGATGGGCATGGTGTTGCAGGGGAGGTCAGAGCGCTATGCCCTCGTCGCCGACCCACACTCGGGCTTCAAGATCGAGCTAAGCCTGTCCGCGGATGCGGAAACGCACTTCCGTCACCTGGGCTTTCGGACAAGCGACGTCGACGCGGGATACCAGACTCTGGTTGACTCCGGCCTGACCTCAACTGAGGCGCCGCATCGACGTGACTTCGCCAAGATGTACACGGCATTCCTCAAGGACGACAGCGGCCTCGAGGTGCAGCTCGTCAAGTACGACCAGGAGTAGGCCATGTCAGTCAACGTCCGTTACATCGTCTCTGACGTCGACGCCGCGATCCCGTTCTACACGGACTTGCTCGGCTTCAAGCTGGACATGCACCCCTCGCCGGGATTCGCGAGTCTCTCGCTGGGAGACCTGCGCCTGCTGCTCAACCGGCCCGGCGGCGGTGGTGGCGCCGGCCAATCGATGCCCAGCGGCGAGGCGCCGGCGCCGGGTGGCTGGCTGCGCTTCCAACTCGAGGTCTCGGACATCGACGCGACGGTGGACCGGCTGAGGGCAGCAGGAGGCCGATTCCGCAGTGAGATCATCACCGGCAACGGCGGCAAGCAGATCTTGGTCGAGGACCCTTCGGGCAACCCCATCGAGTTGTTCCAACCGTTCTAGTCCGACATTCCAGCTGCCGGTTCGGCTCGCTCTGTTTGGTCGTGCACGCTCGTCATTAATTCGCGTGAAGGCCTCCATAAACGGCGCTCGCGGGTCGATTACTTAAGTAAGCAATGAGCAGCATTTCGACTTTGCGGGGGATCGAGGTCCGGCAGGCTGAGACCGCGGTGCGCCGCGGCTTCTCGCCGGCGCCCGGCTGGCTCTCCGGCGTGCGCTTCGACCTGCTATTCGTCGTCGCGACGGCGAGCATCGGACTCAGCGCTGGCCTGAGCAGCCACTTCGCTCCGTCCGTCTTCGCCGTCATCCTCTTCGCCGACCTCTGGCTGCTCGGCTACCACCACGTCATCGCCACGTTCACGCGCCTCACCTTCGATACCGAGAGCTTCCAGAAGTACCGCTGGCTGGTCACCCGGCTGCCGTTCGCCGTCGTGGCCGTGGTCGGCGCAATGGCGCTGGGCATCGGCGCCTGGACTCTGCCGACCATCTACCTCTACTGGCAGTGGTGGCACTACACGCGTCAGAGCTACGGCGTGGCGCAGATGTACCGCCTCAAGACGCCGCAAGCAAGAGACAACGGCTGGGAGATGAAGGCGGCGCTCTACCTGCTGCCGCTCACCGGCATCCTCTACCGCTCCTATCAGGCGCCGGAGAAGTTCCTGGGCATGGAGCTGCACGTCATCCCCGTACCCGCCGAAGCCGTCGCCATCGCCGGTGCCGCGGCTGCCCTGGCCCTCTGCTGGTGGGTCGTCAAGCAGTATCACGCCTGGCGCCTCGGCGAGCTGCCTCTGGCCTACAACCTCTACATGGCTTCGCACTCGGTCGTCTTTGGCATCGGCTACCTGGCGATCCCGGATATTAACCACGGCTGGCTGGCGATCAACATGTGGCACAACTCGCAATACATGCTCGTGGTCTGGATGTACAACCGCAATCGATTCAAGAGCGGCGTCAGCCAGGAGCACCCCCGGCTATCGAGGCTGAGCCAGCCGCGCAACGTAGCGAAGTACTTCGGCGTGACCTTCGGGCTCACCGTTGTCGCTTACCTGGCCCTCAACAGCGTCCTGATCGCGCTGCCCGCCTCCACGCTACTGCTCTCGCTGATCGCCTACCAGACGATCAACTTCCACCACTACATCGTCGATAGCGTGATCTGGAAGGTGCGCAAGCCGCAGATGCGCAGCACCCTCGGCATCGAATCGCTCGCGGCCTAGACCTAGGCTGCTTCCCGGACTGTCAGAGCGGGCGAGCGTGACGGCTCGACTTCCGACTCCGTACGCCGACTGCGAACCGCATCCCCGGCTACCAGGCCGCCCAGCACGAGCATGCCCGCGAGGTGCACCTCGCCCGCCGCCGCGGTGAGGCCCGCGGGCACGACCAGCGTCGCGCCCACCGCTAGCTCCCAGCCTCGCCACTGACGCGACATCAGCACCGGCAGCGCGAACAGCGTGTAGCCCAGCCAGGTCAGCGGCCCGGCCAGCAGTGTCACGATCAGCGTCGCCGCGCTCGCCTCCATGGGGCCGGGACGGAGCCGCCAGGCGTAAACTGCCCCCGCGAGCGTCAGCAGGCCCGCGAGCGCGTAACCCGCGGGCTCAAAGCCCAGACGCGCCGCCGATCCCACCAGCGAACCGTTGGCAGCGATCGCGCCGCGGGAGTAATGGCGCGCGGCGTCGAGCCACTGCCCGTAGATCGACGGCCCCTCGATCACGAACGGGACGGCGCTGATCAGCAGCGCGGTGATCCCCGCCCACAGCGCCGGCCGGCCATGACCCGCCAGCAGCAGCATCAACGGCCACAGCGCGAAGTTCGGCTTCACGGCCACCGTAACGCCGATCAGCACGCCCGCGAGCACTGGACTCTGCCCCTTCTCCAGCAGCAGCCACGCCCCCAGCCCCGCGCCGAACAGCAGCACGTAGATCTGGCCCATCCACAGCGTGTACCAGAATCCCGCCCCGGCGATCAGCCAGAGCACGGCCAGCGGACGCCGCTGCCAGGGATACGCCCGCATTAGCGCCAGGCACGCCGCCACGTAGACAACAGCCGAAACGGCGCGCAGGCCGAATCGCGTCACGTCCGGGTCGGCGCCGGCGAGCAGCCGGAACGGGTAGATCGAGACCGGTGGGTTGAGGTTTGGCGAGTACGGCCGGTCGTCGAAGCCGAGGTTCAGGCCTGACTCCTCGACCAGCCCCTCGTGCACGCCGTAAGGGTCGAG